>JAPPKT010000579.1 GCA_028819675.1 Caldilineaceae bacterium
CCGACCGCCCAAAAGAGCGAGGAGAGAGTGAAGAGGAGTGAGGAGAGAGAACTGCAGTTTCTTCTGACTCAGAGTTGATCGCGGGATGGGTGCGACACTGTTGCTACCCAAGGTCTAGGAAAGTTCGCCCCGTTGTGGGAAGCACTCTCAAAGGAGGGAGCAGGCCATAGTTGGCGATGCGAAGGGAAGTCGTCTTGGCCGGTAGGACAGGTGTCGAATCGTTATCGGCAGAGTGACTCGACCTCAAGAGAAATTGCGCTTCCTGCCAAATTCCGTAAGAATAGGGGCGCGGGAAAGTCGTTGTGAGATGGCGTGAAAACAGGAGTTCGCCAACGGCTTGCAACGCGTAAGGAGAGACAACGCAGATGTCGATGTTCAGACCATCGCCGGGTCGTGGGGGCCAGAGTTTTGTTGAATACGCACTGCTCTTGATCCTGGTGTCGATAGTCCTGCTGTCGATATTGCTGATTCTAGGCAACGACCTGCGAACCTTAATCAATGACGTGCTGCAGCGCTGGTTTCCGACAACGGATGAGGCGTTTCAAACTTCGCCTTTCACTCTGATATGGTTCGTTCCAGAATTGGGCCGTGACGAAATCTGATTGGCACGGGACCGGGCTCGAAGGCGTTCAGAGAATCGGTACCTACGTTCTCGACCTGGTCTTTCCTCCCAGGTGCGTCAGTTGCCTGCGATACGGTCAATGGTTTTGCGACTCTTGTGCTCAGAGGCCGTTACCTGCTCCAACAAGGCAAGTTTGCCGGCATTGCGGCCTATGGCTGCCGGTTGACGCAGCAGGCCTTGGGTACTCTTGTCGAGGTTGCGGCGATGCCCTGGGATGGGTTGGGGTTGCGGCGCTTTACGAGGGCCCGTTGCGGCAGGCTATCCATGCATTCAAGTACGAAGACAGGGCCCAGTTGGGATCCAATCTGGGCCGCTACTTGCGAGCTCTGACCTTTGTGGCTCCGTGGCCGGCCATATTGGAGAGGCTGGACGGCATTGTCCCCGTCCCGCTGCACAGGGAGAGGTTGAAGGAACGAGGATACAACCAGGCCATGTTGTTGGCGGCCGCTCTTTCAGTCAAGTCCGAAAAGCCCGTACTTGAACGAGCTGTTGAGCGCTTCAAGGCAACCAATACCCAGGTCGGACTCTCGCCTTCAGAACGGGCAGAAAATGTTAAGGGCAAATTCAGAGCGAATTCAGGGCTGGTGGCTGGAAAAGCTTTGTTGTTGGTGGATGATGTTTTTACAACGGGTGCGACTATGCGGGAGTGCGCTTCAGTCTTGCGCGACGCTGGCGCAGCGGCCATCTATGGAATCGCGCTGGCGACACCTGCAACAAGGTAGCCTATGCTGAGCCTCTACGGTGAAACAGGGTAGACTCAAAAGCCGCCGGAGGCTTCCAGCTTCCGCAAGAGTTGGGATTCAGTCAAGAGTTTCGAACGAACATGAAGGGAGAATCGTATGAACCTGACGGTCCACGGAAGAAATGTGGCAATATCTGACCGAGTTCAGGATTACGTTGAGAAAAAGGTGGGAAGGCTGGAAAAGTATCTGCCGCAGATCAGAGAGGCTAGAGCAGAACTGGTCCGTAGTGAGACCCGGGCGGCAGCAGACCGGTACACAGCTCAACTGACGATATGGGCCAGTGGACAGATTTTGCGGGCTGAGGAGTCCAGCGAAGATCTGTTTGCGTCGGTCGACGCCATTGCGGATAAGATGTACCGCCAGATAGAACGATATAAGGGGCGCCGGTTTAAGAACAAGAGGCGCAATGCCGCGGCTGCGGCCGCGGCAGTCGAGCTATCGGCCACGCAGTTGCCCGATGACCTGGTGAGAATTGTACGGACCAAGCAGTTTGTGGCGGAGCCGATGTTACCGGAGGAGGCGGTTGAACAGATGGAACTGCTCGGCCATGACTTCTTTGTCTTCTACAATGTAGACACCCTTTCTCTGAATATCGTGTACGGTCGGCGAGACGGAAATTACGGGCTGCTTCAGCCGCGTACGAATTGACAAGCGCTCAATTTGAGAACCTGCCTTTTGTAGGTTTCGTTTTGCGTGTTTCTCATTGCTTAGAGGCGGACATGTGAGGCGCGGTAGCGTTGCCCATTGCGCTCGAAGTTTCTCGGCGTCTAATTGGATTTACATCGGGCAGTGCGAGTGGGGAGGTCCTGCATTGAGCAAAGGTGAAGTACGGCTTCATGGGATCACTGCATCTGCGCAGGCTCCTGCAGGGCCAAGGGTAGGCAATACGATTCAAGATTTTCAGGTTCAAGAGGTCCCAGACTCGAGCAAACACCGGCCCGGTTGGGAAGATGCAGTGTTGGAATCCGTTTGCACGTCCCAGAATGGTGGTCCACTGTGGCTCTCGTATATGGCATTAGTGCCCACGTCTAAGGGTGGTTGAACGGGTTCCGATGCGCGTATCGGTCGTAGCCACGGTATACAACGAGGGGAACAGCATCAGGATCTTGATGGATTCCCTTCTGGACCAGACACGCAGGCCGGACGAGATAGTCATCTGCGATGGCGGGAGCGCAGACAGTACTGTTGAGCTTCTTGAGGAATACGCTGGCAGGGCGCCCGGTTTGCGAATTGTATCGGAATCGGGTGCAAACATCAGTCGGGGGCGGAATCTGGCGGTCAAAGAGGCGACTGGGACAGTTATCGCCTGCACCGATGCCGGAGTAAGATTGGCCCCCAACTGGTTGGAGAAGCTGGTTGCGCCTTTTGAGGAAGGGACGGCCGTTCAGAAGGGCAATGTTAGGGCCGTGGCCGGGTTCTTTGTGCCGGAAGTCTCAGGCCCATTCCAGGTGGCAATGGGTGCGACCGTCTTGCCCCAGGTGGAGGAGATCGAGCCTTCCAGTTTTTTGCCCAGCAGCCGGTCTGTTGCTTATTCGAAGGCGTTATGGGAAAGAGTAGGCGGGTATCCTGAATGGCTCGACTACTGTGAGGACCTGGTGTTCGACCTACGCATTGCGGCGGCAGAAGGGGCGCCCGCGTTTGCGTGGGCTCCGGAGGCATTGGCGTATTTTCGTCCCCGTCCTGACCTGAAATCGTTCTGGCAGCAGTACTACCGTTACGCAAGGGGGGATGGGAAAGCAGACCTGTGGCGGGTGCGGCACGCGGTCCGCTATGCCACTTATCTGATTCTGGTCCCTGCACTCCTGGGCCACGCGCTGTGGGGACAAGAGGCGCGCTGGCTGGGTTGGATTGGCTTGCTTGTCGGGGGAGTGGTCAATTGCGCACGGCCCTGGCAGCGGCTGTGGATGCTGGCGAGAGGTCTTTCAATTGTTGAGCAGGCCGGTGCTGCCATGTGTGTGCCGGTAGTTCGACTGGTAGGCGACGCGGCCAAGATGGCAGGCTATCCTGTAGGCCTGCTTTGGCGCTGGCGGAACAGGCACAGACCAGAGATTCACTGGCGCGATGTATAACGGTCCGGAACTATAGTCCAGGATTTCATCAGCGAGACATCCCGTGGCTTTACTCATAGATGGACACAATATAATCGGCTCAGGTGTGTTGGAGAACATCAGCCTGCAGGACGAGAACGATGAAGAGCTGTTCGTTTCGCGCTTGCGCGTTTGGCGGAGCAGTTACAAGGGAAAGATTACGGTGATTTTTGATCGGGGCATCGTCGGAGGCGCGTCACGGGAACTGAGCGGCGGCGGGGTCGAGGTCATCTTTGCGCGGAACCCACAGGAGGCCGACGATTTGATCAGAAGTCGTATCCACCGCCGGCCACAGGGCTTAGTCGTCGTAACGAATGATAGGACGTTGCGGCAGGAAGCTAAACTGTACGACATTGAAACGTGGCAGGCGGAGGAGTTCGTTCAGCGAATGCAAAGTGGGCGAGGGCGCCGGTCCGAGGCCCAAGTCGACGCGTCTTACGGGGGAACAGGGGCAGCAATTGAGACAGGGAAGGAGGTGTCGGAGGACGAGGAAGGCGCCGAAAGTCATGTGAGCCTGTCTGACAGCGAAGTATCTGAATGGATGGATCTGTTTGGTCCGTCCGATCCGGTTGCCGAGCGGCCTCCAGAGGTTAAACGCAGGCCGCCTTCTCCCAGCCGCGCCGCGTATTCGAGGGACAGGGAAGCGCTTCGCAAGAGATTGAAGGGAAAGCAAGGTAAACGCTGAGCAACGCGCATCAGAAGCTGGAAATGCAGATCAGTAATCCTCCAATTTTGAACTGGGTAGGCGGTCGGGCCAATGCTGGCTGAACGCTTTGGCGCCGCAAGTGCGGACCGATGACATCCGACGTCGGGCCCAAGAAAAAGGGGCGACGAAAGGTGAAGGCGCATCTGGTCGAGGCGACCCCAGGCGCCGGCGGATGGGGTCACTGGGTGCTTTCGGCGCCCGCGATCTGCTTTCTGGGATGGCTGTGGCTTGACGTGTTTGGGATCCTCAGCCCATTTCAGTCGCGTCCGGTTGATCTTCTGCTGGGCACTCTCACTTACGTCGTTCTCATCCTGCTGCCATTTGGATATGGCGCCCACCGTTTGGTTACCTCCTTCCCAGGTATATTCCAGCAGGCTGGTTGGACAGTGCAGCCAATGGAGCCGGTAAAGCCTGAAGAACAGCACATAGTCAGGTACATTGGCATTACGCGAGAGCGCGCTGAAACTGACGGCAGGCGAATTCTGCTGCGCGTGGCACAAGGGTGGGTCTACCTGGAGATCGGCGCGATCCTCGTCAGTGCCGTAGCCATGGTGCCGCTCTTCTTCAGCGCGGTGGAATTCGGATTCGGACGCTAACGCGGCCGACTGCGTTCTGAATTTATGGTACATCTATATTCCGAACACACTTCATGAAGCAAGAGATTGAAATGAACCTGCACCAGTTCATCCCCTTTTTCAAGCAGCAGGAGCCACAGATTCTGGGAGCAATCGGTGAGCTTGTAAGGGAGGAGACGCCATCCAGCGACAAGGAACGGTTGGATGCTTTTGTCGCCCGACTCGCGGCTCGCTTTGCGGCAGCAGGATTGGAAACGGAGATTGTCCCCAGTCAGGCGCGGGGAGACCACCTGCGCGCTCGATTCCGGAGTGCCGAGCATGTAACCGAGCAGGCTTCGCGGCCGGCGCTGGTCCTGTGTCATTGCGATACAGTCTGGCCCGCCGGCTCCCTGGAGACCCATCCATTCCGGGTGGATGACCAGGGTTGGGCGTACGGACCCGGGATTTTCGACATGAAGTCAAGTCTGGCGCTGGTCGAATACGTGATTCGGGGCGTACGGAGCCTGAACCTGCGTCTGCCGCGTCCTGTAACCGTGCTTGCGACTTCGGACGAAGAGGTCGGCAGTCAGACCTCGCGTGCGCTGATAGAGGAGGAAGCAAAGAAGGCTGCGTATGTCCTGGTGCTGGAGCCGCCGCTTGCCGGAGGCGTGCTGAAAACGACGCGGAAGGGTGGGTCCCACTATGCGCTCTCGATAACCGGGCGGGCGGCACACGCGGGTGTGGAGCCTGAGAAGGGCGTCAGCGCGGTTCAGGAACTGGCACATCAAATCCTGGCTTTACACAGCCTGACCGACATCGATGCCGGAACAACCGTAAACGTCGGCACTGTCGCTGCAGGGACACGACCCAATGTTGTTGCCGCGCACGCGGAGGCCCGGGTCGATGTTCGGGCGTGGACTGCCGCGGAGATGGAGCGGATAGACAGAGAGGTGTTTGGACTCAGTTCTTGCGTGGCCGGAACTCAAATTGAGGTAACGGGTGGGGTCAATCGTCTTCCGTTGGAGAGGACCGTTACGGGGTCACTCTTCGAACAGGCCAAGGCTATAGGGCACAGGCTCGGCCTGGACTTGCATGAAGGGGGGACCGGAGGCGGCAGTGACGGCAACCTGACCGGGGCATTGGGCGTCCCTACTTTGGACGGTTTGGGTATTCCAGGGGACGGTGCACACGCAGACCATGAACATATTGAAGTGGACAAGATCGGCGAGAGAGCGGGGCTACTGACTGCACTTCTCATGGCGCTTTCTCCGTGAAGCGTATTTTTACAAGGGCTTCAAGAATAGTGTGTCCCGAAACCTGGGGCGCCGGGCGATAGTCTGTGGAGAGAGTGCGAGAGATGGACTTTGACCGCTATTTTGACAACGATGAGGTCGAGTCAGTTCTGAATGGCTGGACACTAACTCATCCTAATCTGGCCCATGTTTCTGAATTGGGCAGAAGTCATGAGAACAGGGCGATTCATCTTCTGACGTTGACCAATCAAGAGACGGGGCGTGACGAAGACAAGCCGGCCATCTGGATAGATTCCAACATCCATGCTACGGAAGTAGCCGGCACGACGGTCGCCTTGCACATCGCGCACTCGCTCTTGTCGGGATATGACAGTGACGCTCGTTGCAGGCGGCTGCTGGACAATGTTGCCTTCTATATTGTGCCGAGGCTAAATCCCGACGGGGCGGCGCTGGCGCTATCGGAAAATCCCAAGTATTGGCGATCCGGTACACGGCCCTATCCCTTTGCCGAACCCCTGGCGGGCCTGCACGAAGAGGACATAGATGGGGACGGCCGCATTCTGCAGATGCGGATGCCTGACCCCCATGGAGACTGGAAGGTCAGCTCGCTGGATGTACGACTCATGGAGAAGCGGGGCCCGGACGAACATGGAGGGACTTACTACAGGCTTTTGCCGGAAGGCAGGCTGGAAGAGTTCGATGGCGTGGAGATCAAGTTAGCGAAGCCGTTACAGGGACTGGATTTCAACCGCAATTTCCCCTTTGAGTGGCAGCCGGAGTCCACGCAAGCCGGCGCCGGTCCTTTTCCGGCCTCGGAGGTGGAGATTCGAGCGGCAGTTGACTTCATCAGCCGGCACCACAATATCAATGCGGCGATTACCTATCACACGCAAAGTGGCGTCATTCTCCGGCCATACAGTACAAAGCCGGACGAAGAGATGGAAACGGACGACCTCTGGGTGTTTGAGCTGATGGGCGAAAGGGGAAAGGAGTTGACCGGCTATCCATGTGTGTCGGTCTTTCACGGCTTTCGCTACCATCCCAAGAAAGTTACGACGGGAGGATTTGACGACTGGGTCTACGATCATCTGGGCATGTTCGTTTTTACAGTTGAACTGTGGGACCTCCCGGGCAGAGCGGGAATCAAGGACAGAGATTTCATCGGTTGGTTCCGGAAGCATCCGCACGAGGAAGACCTGAAGATTCTGAGGTGGTTAGAAGAGAACGGAGATGAGCCGCCGCTGGTGGACTGGTATCAGTACGAGCATCCGCAGCTTGGGCCGGTGGAAATCGGCGGATATGACCAGATGTATACGTGGACCAACCCGCCTCGCAGTCTCGTTGGCGAAGAGGCGGAAAGGAACACGACTTTCGCCTTGTCACTGGCCGACATGTTGCCGAGATTGACAGTTCATACTCTGGAACTCGATCGACTAACGGAGGAAGGAGACTATCGCCTGCGGCTGGTTGTGGAGAACAGCGGCTTCTTGCCTAGTTACACGAGTGCTCAAGGCAGGAAACGCAATGCGGCGCGGACGGTCCGAGCGGAGTTGGCGCTACCGGAGGGCGTGAGATTGACCAGCGGTCAGGCAAAGACAGAGCTGGGCCATCTGGAGGGCCGCAGCGGCAAGCTTTCGGTCAGCTCGATGTGGGCGGCAAGCCCGACCGACAATCGCGGCTGGACGGAGTGGGTTCTGCGCGGTCCCCCCGGCGCCGAGATCCAAGTTCAGGTCCGGAGCGACCGTGCCGGTACTTTGTACGAAAGCGTGGTGCTGCATTAGAGTCCAGGAAACAGGCCCATTGATGGCGTAGGGCCGGCCAGAAGCGCACACAGGCCACTTTTGAATCGATGGAGATCGAAGGCGTCTTCGCATTGGAGGCGTCGGGGGGACGCGTGCCTTGGACAAGACCAAGCTGTTGATCGTTGAGGACGAGCCGACTCTGCTTGAGACATTGAAGTATAATCTCGAACGGCAGGGATACGACGTCGTCACTGCGTCGGACGGCGTTCAGGCTTTGTCGTCTGCCAGGGAGGAGAAACCGGACCTGACGATACTTGACGTCATGTTGCCGGGCCTGGACGGCTTTGAGGTCTGCCGCATATTGCGCCAGGAGATGAGCCTGCCGATACTGATGTTGACGGCCAAAGATGAAGAGATAGACAAGGTTGTCGGTCTGGAGGTAGGTGCGGACGACTACCTGACCAAGCCGTTCAGTATGCGGGAGTTGCTGGCAAGGGTGCGGGCACATCTGCGGCGCGTACGGTTGCTTCGAGAGGAATTGGAGAGCTTGGGGCAAGCAGTTGATGGGTCGCTCAACGGCGGCGCGGTAATTGCATTCGACGATCTGGAGATTGACGAGGGCAGGAGAGAAATACGGCGTGACGGCGGCGTTCTGGCCCTGAAGCCGAAAGAGTTTGAGTTGCTCCTGTTTCTGGCTCGCAATCGAGGTATCGCGCTGGGCAGGAGCCTGATATTGGAGCGAGTGTGGGGATGGGACTTCGACGGTGGCAGCCGAACCGTGGATGTTCACATCCGCTGGCTGCGAGAGAAGATCGAAGAAGACCCGGCCCGTCCCAGCCGCATTCTGACAGTACGGGGCATCGGTTACCGCTTTGACGGGTGAGCGCGCCAGCACCGGTGCCGAGAGCCACATTTCTCGACTTGACGAGAGTGGACTGCCTTACGGACCAGAGCACATGCCTGGGTTTCGCTCGATCCGCTGGCGAATTGTTGTACGGTTTAGTCTTCTGACCGCGGTGATCCTAGCGGTTCTCTACTTCTATTCCCTTTCTCAATTCAGGCAGTACTATTTGGACCAACATCGGCATCACCTCGGTGCCGAGGCTTTGCTGTTGTCAGGATACGGCCAGTTGCGCGACGGGCTGGCTGAATCGCGCTGGCAGGCAGGCGACAGCGATCTGGTCCGCCTAGTGCGCGGCTGGAGCAGTCAGCTGAATGCGCGGGTGACTATTGTTCTTGCGGACGGCAGCGTGCTGGCTGACTCGTTGGCCGATACGTCGACGATGGCCAGTCAATTGGAGCAGCCGGAAATCCTAGCGGCACTTGCGGATGGAATCGGATACAGCGTCCGCACCAGCCGAGCGTTTGGCACGGAGATGTTGTACGCCGCTGCGGCAGTTGTTCCGCAGGGAGACGATCCAGGCAATGCAGATTCTGGGGAGGGCGCCGAGGCGGCGGTGGGCGTTTTGCGAGTGTCGGTACCGAGTGCTGAAGTCGACTCCGCACTTGATCCTTTGCGCCGGACAGTATTGGTCGTGATGCTGCTGGCATATTCGGCGCTGGTCGGCATCGTCCTTTTGATATCCAGCGGGACGGCGCGACCTTTCCGCCATTTGATTCAGGCGGCCGCACGTCTAGCCCAAGGGGAGCTAAGCGTGCGAATCGAGCCCAAAGGCACGGATGAGGCGGGACAGCTTGCCAAAGTCTTCAATCGAATGCGTGACCGGCTGGATTCGCAGGTTGCGTCGGTTTCTCGAGAGCGTGAGCGGCTGACTTCGGTCCTGGACAATCTCCTGGACGGCGTCTTTATACTTGACGGCGAGGGGCGAGTTCGACTTTGTAACCTGGTTGCGGTGCGCATGGTTGGTCTGGAATCGAGGACAAGTACCGGGTCTGCGGCCGAATCTGAAGAGGTTGTGGACATAGAAGACAGAGCCGAAACCTACAGGGTTTCATCAGAGAGTTCAGCTTCTTCGAGTTTCGACCGACAGAGTTTGCGAGGGCAGCCTCTGGCGCAGATAGTGCGGGACCATCGCATCGTTGAAACGTGGGAGGACTGCAGGCATGAAGGTAAACAGGCTGAGAGCATTTTTCAGTGGGGAGACAGGACGACACGCGTAATTGCTCTCCCGTTCGTGGCCGGCGGCAGCGACGGCTACATCGTACTACTGCAGGACATGACGGAGTTGCACCGTCTAGAACGTGTACGGCGCGATTTTGTAAGCAACATCTCTCACGAACTGCGGACGCCCCTTGCTTCGTTGCAGGCTCTGACTGAAACCTTACGCGACGGGGCACTCGACGACCCTGCGGCCGCGCCCCGTTTTCTAGACCGAATCGAAACGGAGGTGGATGCCCTGGCGCAGATGGTGCGGGAACTCCTGGAGCTTTCCCGTATTGAATCGGGTCAAGTTCCGTTCCGCTTCCAGCCGGTGCCGGTAAGTGAGACTGTATTGACGCCGGTTGAACGACTACAGCCACTTGCCGCCCGCAGCGAAATAAACCTAATCGTCGACCTGCCGCACCGTCTTCCCCGCGTCTACGCGGATTCCGGGCGCATACATCAGGTCGTTACGAATCTTGTTCACAATGCCCTTAAATTCTCATCAGAAGGCGGGTCGGTCATAATTTCAGCCGACGCAGAACCCGAGGGCCAGAAGGTGACGATTTCCGTTAGTGATACGGGCATTGGCGTTCCCGTTGAAGATAGGGACCGCATCTTTGAGCGGTTCTACAAGGCGGATCGCGCGCGTGCTAGTCTGGGCACGGGTCTGGGGCTAGCCATAGCGAAACATATTGTCCAGGCTCACAGCGGCCGCCTATGGGTAGACAGCATCGAGAACCGGGGCAGCATATTTTCATTCACGCTTCCCGTAGCGCCGAACGGCGATCGGACTCAGACGGCCAGATAGACCTACTCCGCTTTTGCTGACCTCCAGTTCAGCCAACTGCCTTCCTCACACTCATTCTCCAACACGAAGCTGGCGCTAACTTCCTCTTAACTGATCCCGAAATCATTAATTGCATCTCCTGTACTTCGCCTTTATCAGGTGGCGTTAGTCCGCTATCTGCTATGAAGAGAAAGAAAGGGGACTCGCCCAGAAGGTAACGGAGAGCCACGGATTGCGCCTGCTACGGGCGAAAACTTGATTGGGCTATGCGAAATGGGCGGAAAGGGTGGCAGATGCAGCCAGCTTCACTCTGGCGAAGACATGGTGAGCCTGGTGTGCGCCAAGTCACTTTTGCCGACGCACCGCCGTTTGATGAAGCGGTAGACGCGCTACAGGACGCCGGGTTGTTGGTATCGAAGGGAGAGGCACTAAGCCTCAATTGCCACCCGCGCCGGCAGCAGTTTGCCTCTTGGACTATGGGGCACTTTCCTGAATCGTGGATAGAGTATTGGGGCGTTAATGGACTATTAACGTAATGACTATTGGTTGTTAACGCCTGCGCAGTGTTTCAACACAGGTCATTAACCTGATAGAGATATGCTGTGGCAACAGTGGTTGATACGTCTTTCGATTTCTCGAAAGTGAGGGTATGAGTCTCACGGGCATGGTGTCCACGCGGAATTCGTTTCATCATCATGCGACGGTAAATCGGCCACCCATCCGATTTTCAGAGGAGCATACATGCGTCGAGTATTGTTAGTATGGTTTTTGGTAGCCGCCCTAGTGCTGGCAGCGTGCGGCGGGTCAGACGACGAGGCGGCTCCAGCCGATGAGCCTGCCAGAGAAGTGCAGACGGTGGCTGGGGGTTCAACCGGGGACGGACTACCTGAGGTGAATCCTTTGGAAGTGACAGGCGACATAATCACAGCTGGGAGCTCCACTGTGTTCCCCCTGTCCGAAGCGATGGCCGAGCGCTTCAAGGACGAAGGGTACGCCCACAACATCACCGTCGACAGCATCGGCAGCGGCGCCGGTTTCGAGCGCTTCTGCGTTGCCGGTGAATCGGACATCTCCAATGCCAGCCGGCCCATCACGGACTCCGAACGAGAATCCTGCGGGGCCATCGACCGCGTCCCGATTGCGTTCCGCGTCGGCACCGATGCGCTGGCCGTTACTGTCAGCAAGGACAATGAGTTCGTCGATAATCTGTCCATGGAGCAGCTGGCGCTGGTCTTCTCCACCGCCACGACCTGGGCCGATGTCAACCCCGACTGGCCGGCGGCGCCGATTCAGCGTTTCAGCCCCGGCACCGACAGCGGTACTTTCGACTACTTCGTCGAGGAGGTCTTCGACAAAGACATGGAGCCAATGCTGAGCGCCGACGCCATCCAGCTGTCCGAGGATGACAACGTCCTCGTCCAGGGTGTAACCGGCAGCCCCTACGCCGTCGGCTATTTTGGCTACGCCTACTACCAAGAAAACGCCGACATGCTGAAGATTGTCGCCATCAACGGCGTCGAGGCCACTGCGGCCAACGTCGACAACGGCGGCTACCCGCTTGCCCGCCCGCTCTACATCTACTCGGATGCAGGCATCATGGCCGAGAAGCCGCAGGTTGCAGCCTTCATCAACTTCTACCTGACCTATGTCGACGAGGAGGTCGAGCGCGTCGGCTACTTCCCGGCTGAAGGATCCGTTCTTGAGGCCGCCAAGCAGAGCCTGCTTGACGCAATGAAGTCGATGCAGCAATAGATCGCTTCGAATTCTGTGGCCCGCGCCAGCGGGCCAGACGTGAAATTGGAAGAGTTGGGAACGGGACTAATCTCCATCCTCGACTTTCCTAGTTGAAGTCAATGGGACTAGAGTGGCCGCAAATAAAGGCCGAATTGCATTTTGCATGAGGGCTGTGGCCAGGCCGTAAAGTTGCATCGTTATTGGGCCTGCGCCCGCCGGTAACCTTGAAGATACGAGAGAATACCATGACACGATCAGCGCCAGTTGCCCAAGCTGCCATTTCTGCGGAGTCGATGCGCGGGCCGGTGGAAGGCGCGGAGAGTAACGACGATAGTGTCCTGGGCGGAGGACCCCAGATGGACCTGAGGCGCAAGCCCAGAGTTGCCGAGTCGATTATACAGGGCTTGCTCTTCCTCTGCGGCGCCATTTCAGTCCTTACAACGTTGGGCATCGTCTATATTCTTGGGCGTGAATCACTTCTGTTTTTCGCCAGTGAGGAAGTGAACCTTCTGAAGTTTTTCGGAGGAACAGAATGGCAGCCCGCCATAGGAAAGTTCGGGATCTGGCCGCTGGTGACGGCCACCCTTATGGCGAGCCTGATAGCGATGGCCGTGGCGCTGCCAATAGGTCTGTGCGTAGCAATCTACCTGAGCGAATATGCACCTCAACGGACGCGAAGCATTTTGAAGCCTATACTCGAAATCCTGGCAGGGATCCCAACCGTCGTCTACGGGTACTTTGCCCTGACTTTCATGACGCCACTGTTGCGCGGCATTTTTGGTCGTGATGTGGTGGAGATCTACAACACTGCTTCTGCCGGTATCGTCATCGGCATCTTGGTGATTCCACTCGTCAGTTCGATGAGCGAGGATGCATTGCGCGCTGTGCCAGGTTCGCTGCGCCAGGCCTCTTATGGAGTGGGGGCCACGAGACTTGAAACGGCAGTACGAATCGTGTTGCCGGCGGGGCTATCCGGCGTGGCAGCGGCCTTCATTGTGGCCATTTCACGCGCGATTGGAGAGACGATGATCGTCGCCATCGCGGCGGGCGCCGGCCCAAACTTCACGTTCTCACCGTTTCGGGCCGCCGAAACGATGACAGGGCATATTGTGCGCATCAGCGGCGGCGACCTCAGTTACGACTCGATCGACTACAACAGCATCTTTGCAGTCGGTCTGCTACTTTTTCTGCTGACTCTTAGCCTCAATGTCTTGAGTCAATGGATCGTGCGCCGCTTCCGCGAGGAGTACGAGTGATGGCACTCAACCAACAGCGAGCTGCTACCCAGCCTGATGACAGATTGATGCCCTCAGGGCCTGCCCACCACGATCAGGTGGTAGCGCGGCAGCGTCGAGGGAGGGCTTGGGCGGTCATCTTTCAGGCTGCGATGCTTGCTGGAATCATTGCCTTGTGCGCTCTTCTCCTGAACATTCTCAATCAGTCTTTCGGTTACGTTGCCATCGTCAACACCATTGATCCTGCGGAGCTGGCAGTGGACGGCGCGCCGCTGGACAGGCTGCCCAAGGATAAACTGGTGGAGATTCTGGAGGCGAATATTTCCTCGGGGTTGATGAGGCGGTATGAGCACGACAAGCCATTTGACGAAAGAAGCCGCGAGAACGTCCACAAGTTGATTCTTGAGCGGGTGGTAGAGCCGCAGGTACAGGCGACCTGGGGGCTGTTCGACTCACTGTTTGCGCGTGGGAACGTCTTTGCAGAGGCTGAAGAGCGCTATCCGGGATCTGACGTGTACTTCCGCAGCTGGCTTACGACCAGTTTCATCAGTAAGTCGCAGTCGAGCGAACCGCTGCGCGCCGGTGTTCGCACCGCGATATTGGGCTCCTTGTGGGTGGTTGCCATCACGATTCTCTTTTCCTTTCCCATTGGCGTGGGGGCAGCGATCTACCTGGAAGAGTACGCACACAAAGAGCGCGTACTCAATCGGTTGATTCAGACCAACATCAATAATCTGGCAGGCGTACCGTCGATAATTTACGGTATGTTAGGGTTGGCGATATTTGTTCGCATTCTGGAAGTTTTCACAAGCGGCGCGTTTCTTGGCGTAGGAGACCAGTCCACGGCCAACGGGCGCACGATCATATCGGCCGGATTGACCCTAGGGCTGCTGATTCTCCCGCTAATCATAATCAACGGTCAGGAGGCGATTCGAGCCGTCCCCGGTTCTCTGCGGCAGGCGGGCTTCGGACTAGGGGCCACGCATTGGCAGGTGATTTGGCATCATGTGTTACCGAGCGCAGTGCCCGGCATCCTGACGGGAACGATTCTGGCGGTCAGCAGGGCGATTGGCGAGACCGCCCCGCTGGTCGTTGTCGGCGCCTCAACTTTCATCGCCCTGGATCCCAACGGGCCTTTCTCGAAGTTTACAGTTCTGCCTATCCAGATCTATCAGTGGACATCGCGACCGCAAGACGAATTCCGCAATCTGGCCGCGGCGGCTATTCTGGTTCTGCTGATTCTTCTATTGTCCCTAAACGCATCCGCAGTGCTGCTGCGAAATCGCTTTGACCGCGGTCAGGCCAGCGCCTAGAGGAGTTTCTGACATCATGACAGTCGTTATTGATCGCCGTTCCCAGATCAAGGATGAAACTGGCAGTTTGTCTCCCAGTGGGTCGGGAAGGTATGCCATCGAAGCCGAAAAGATGAACGTCTATTACGGCGACTTTTGCGCGGTACGCGACGTGGACATGAAGGTGCCTACCAACAAGATTACCGCGATCATCGGTCCTTCAGGGTGTGGCAAGAGTACGGTCCTGCGCTGTTTCAACCGCATGAACGATCTGATCGCCAGCGCTCGTATCGAAGGTGTGGTCCTGTTTCAGGGGCAGAACATCTACGACGACGACGTAGACCCCGTGGAAGTGCGGCGCCGTATTGGAATGGTATTTCAGAAACCTAATCCATTTCCTAAGACGATTTATGAAAACGTGGCTTGGGGAACGCGTATCAACGGATTCCGCGGCGACATGGACGAAATGGTTGAAAGGGCATTGCGGTCAGCTGCATTGTGGGACGAGGTAAAGGACAAGCTGCAGCAGAGCGCTCTCGGCCTTTCCGGCGGGCAACAGCAGCGGTTGTGCATTGCCAGGGCGATTGCCGTGGAGCCGGAGATTATACTCATGGACGAGCCCGCCTCGGCCCTGGATCCGATTGCGACGCTACGAATCGAAGACCTGATGAAGGAGCTTTCAGAGAAATATACTATAATAGTCGTTACGCACAACATGCAGCAGGCAGCCCGGATTTCCGATTACACAGCCTTCTTCAGCGTGGATGACAGACGGACCGGAAATCTGATAGAGTTTGACGACACCGAAAAGATCTTCACGAATCCGAGTCTTAAGAGAACGGAAGACTACATTACGGGCCGGTTCGGCTAAGCTCACACAATGCAATTGGAGTCATCATGAGCGTCGACAAGAAGCGCGTTCTCATACTTTGCACTGGCAACTCCTGCCGAAGTCAGATGGCTGAGGGACTCGTCAATGCCTATCTTGGCGAGGCATGGCAGGCGTTTTCGGCCGGCACTGCACCTTCAGGCATGGTTCATCCGCTAGCTGTGCGGGCGATGGCGGAACTCGATATCGACATTAGTCTGGGCACCACTGAGTCGGTCGACATCTATCGAGATTTGCAGCTGGACCTGGTTGTCACGGTTTGCGACAATGCGGCCAGAAACTGCCCGGTCTGGCTAGGTGATGAGGAAGTCAAGCACATGCCGTTTGACGATCCTACTAAGCTACTCGGCAGTGATTCAGACAGGATCTCAGCCTGCAGGCAGGTGCGGGATCTGATGCGTGACACGCTACTCC
>JAPPKT010000180.1 GCA_028819675.1 Caldilineaceae bacterium
ACTGACGCGCTTCGTCGTGGGCCCGCGAATAGAGCCACTGCACCTGTGACATGCCGATGACGAGGTCGGCGGCTTTCCAAGCATCACGAATGTAGGCTGAAGAGATTTCAGGAAGGGTGGACGGTACGGTCATCTGAATGACTTCGGCGCCGATTTCCTGCCCAGCTGCCATGAATGCGGCAGGGTATGTAGGGTTGAATCGGGTGTCGGTGAAGAGCAGAAGCGTCTCATCGGAAGTGAGCTTGCACCCTTCCAATACGTCACGGAACAGACCAACTATCTCTGTGGCAGCGTGGTAGGATACTGCGAAATCCTGCATACGCATGGATTGACTCCTCTGTGGCTACTTTCTCGTCGGACAGCCGCCCTGAGGCGGCCCGGTATCCGATATTCCTGTTTACTTCAGTTCGTCCGGGACGATGTCCCCGGCTTTCACAATCAGCTCGCCATCGAGATAGAGGTCGTGGCGCAGCAGGCAACCGCCGGCGTGCGACGGCATGGGCCAAGCGATGGACGGGCGATTCTGGCCATGGAGGCCGTTGTAGGGAGCGAGTGTGGAAAAGATGTTCATGCCGAGGTGGAGCATGATACAGCCGTAGTAGCTCTCCCACTCAGCGGTGTTCCAGCCGGGGCCGCCCCAGGCGGCACTTTCATGCGTGCCCCAACCGATGTGGGCGATTCGGTAGAATTCGGGGCGTTTGAGCCCGGCAAGGTAACTCTCGAAGCGACGTGCTACCCAACCGCCCTCGATGCGGACGATTTTGCCATTCTCGAAGTGGGTAACGACCTGCTCCGGGAGCAGGTCGCTGTAAGAACCGAGCAGTTCGCCGAGTGAGTCTTCGGCGTCCCAGACCACCTTCCCATTGGCAGAGTCTTCAACGGGCGCGGTGGCGACCAGGCCGAAGCCGAAGTTGTCCCAGCGGCCCGGCTCGTCGACGATGCCTACCTGGCAATGGCCGATGCGGCCGTCAACGCTCAGGGTCAGGTCGGTGCCGGCCTCGGAGGTGACGCGCAGGGTCTTGGCCTCCTGCATGCGGACGGCGCCGGCGCGGGTGCGGTCGATCATGGGTTGGGTCGGGAACAGTTTGCGGAGGAGTGTTTCGGAGCCGCCGACGGAGCAGTCCCACCAGCGCGTTCCGCTCATGATGATCTCTTCGAAGACGGGCGTGTACATGCCGATGTCGGCTACGGCGCCTTTGGCTGTGGTCGGCCTGACGACGACGTCGGCCGACTTGAGAATGTCGGCAACAAAGGAGCCGTCCTGCACGGGGTTGGCGAAATTGGTCCCATTGGTCCGCCCGGACATGATGACGCGAACCCAATCTGCGCCGAGGATGTCAAGGGCGTCGCTGTAGGCGCGCATGGCGCGTTCGTCGTACACGTGCGCGCTCAAGAGGGCGGCGCGCGTGCCGTCACTGATTTTGCTCAACGCCAACGCTTCGGCGAGTAACTCGGCAAAGCTATTTGTATGTTGTGAAGTCGTCATGCTTTGGATCCTCCATTGGAGCACTGGCCGCAGTGCTGGCGTTGGGATTGCAGATAGATTTTACCGCAGGTATTCGGGTACGATCTCCTCATCTTCATTGACGATTAACTCGCCGTCCAGGTAGAGGTTTTTGTGGCGGCAGCAGAGGTCGATGTGTGCCCTGGTGTAGTTGGTGCCGCCGAGGCCGGAGTGTTCGTGGGCGGCGTTAAAGATGTTGCGGCCAGGGGAGACCATGACAGTGCCGTAAAGACTCTCAGAGTCCATGCCGACCACGTTCCAGAGGGCTCTGTGCTCGGTTCCCCAGCCGGCGTGGGCGAAGCGGAATGCGTCCGGGTCGTCGAATGAGCTGAGGTAGTCGCGCAGGAGCTGAGCATCGAGACCGCCTTCGATACTGGTGATGAGGCCGGCTTCGAGGGTCATGCGGATTTCAGAGACTGTGTGTCTGCGTTGCTGGAGTATCACGTCGCCGGCGCGGACGATGTAGGTGCCTTGGGCGGTGTCTTCGAGGGGGCCAGTGGCCACGAGTCCAGCCGGCCAGTGGTCCCAGCGACCGGGCTGGTCGGCGAGCCCAACCTGAGCGTGGCCCTTGCGGCCGTCTTTGCGGAGGGTGAAGTCGGAGCCGGCGGAGTCGGTGACGCGTATTTCGCTGGCTTCGGCCATGCGTTTGGCGCCGGCGTAGGTGCGTCTGATGACGTCCTCGTTGGGGAACATGCGCTTGAGGTTGGCGACCGGCTCGTGGACCATGAGCGTGCGCGTGCCGGAGGCGAGGGCTTCGTTGTGGGCGTCTGTGTAGAGCCAGGGAATTGAGGTCATGGCGACGACCATGTCTGCGGATTTCCAGGCGTCAAGTACAAGCTGGGCCGAGATTTCAGCGTCGGAGGGGGCGGTGATTGTAAATACCTCCGCGCCCAAAGAAGTGGCCGCGGCCATCATTGCACCTGGGTACTCCGGAAAGGCGAATTGGGCGTCAGTGAAGGCAAGAATCACTTCGCCTTTCTTTACGTTACACAGGCGAAGATGCTCAGTAAACAGGCCAACAAGATCGGTGCCCTTCATTCCAGTCACCTCAGTTCCTTTCGGGGCGCGGTTGGGCGCCCTGGTACGATTCGGATGGTATGAATACTGTGGTCGCGATTATAAGTGCACGACCCTTTTTCATCGACGAACGGTTTTTTTTACGCGTGGTTCAATGTGAAGAATCGGCTTACGCTGAAAGTTGACGGCCAGCCAAGATGGACAGCCGTAAGCTGTTTGCTACCGGTTCGTGCTCAGGGCGCAGGTTGGGAAGAGTCGACTTTTCAGGCTTAGCCAGGTGTTCGAAACCGGGCATCTGCTCAGTTTGCGCGCTGCCGTCCTGGCGTGACATTGCCTGAGTCGGGAGGTCAGTTTTGGATATTGGGTACGATTTTAGCGATAAAACGCCTTCTGTCAAATGCGAAACTTGCACGTTCGGACGCTGAAGCCACTACTCTCCTTTGGTTATTCTTGCTCCCTTCCCTTTGGCCCGGTTGCCCGCATCCAGTCGGTGTTGCTACCGATAACAGTCAGAGCAAGCGCAGACCGGTCTGTGTTATCATTCAGGCTGACTACCTGCTCAAGCCCAAAAAGCCATGAAACCAGGTTCGATTGGGGCCCATGAGATGGAGCTTGGGAAGAAGCTCAGAGCCTCACTCCAATAGAGGAGCAGCCAATGTCCAGTAAACCGACCGTTCTTCTCGATCCCTTCTTCCGGAGGATGGACGAGATATTCTCGGAATCGGATCTTCGGCGCCTGCCCGAAATCGTTGACGTCGTCTGGGGCAGGTCGGAGTCAATGCCCTTGGAGGATGCTGTTGAAGCGGTAAAGGAGGCGGAGGCGGTCGTCTGTTCCAGCTGGCGGTACGGAGATGTATTGTACGAGGCGGTCAATTTAAAGGCCATTTTGACCGTTTCCGGCGCGTTTCCTTTGGACCTGGACTACGGTTATTGCTTCGCCAACGGGATCCGGGTGCTGTCGGCGGCGCCGGCCTTTGGCCGCCAGGTGGCGGAGATGGCGCTGGGGATGGCGATCGCTTGCGCGAGGGGGATTGTGGATGGCCACCAAGCGATGCAGGATGGCACAGAGACCTATTCGAAGGCGGGGAATGTCGGCAACTTCAATCTCTACGGCAAGCAGGTAGGGTTGATCGGGTATGGGGGACTGGCTCGATGCCTGCATCCTCTGCTCAAACCGTTTGGCTGCGGCATTACGGCATATGACGCCTGGCTGGGAGAACGTTATCTGCGGCGCCAGGGCGTATCGCCTCAGCCCTTGGAAGAGTTGATGGAGACATCGCAGTTCATCTTCGTGCTGGCGGTCCCGTCAGACGAGAATCGCGCCCTGCTGGATCGTGCTCTGTTGGAACGTATCCGGCCGGACGCGGCGCTAATACTTGTGAGCCGCGCTCATCTTGTCGATTTTGATGCGTTGACCGACCTGCTGCATGCGGGCCGTTTTCGCGCGGCGATTGACGTCTTCCCGCAGGAGCCACTAGACCCTGCGCATCCGATTCGCAACGCGCCGAATGTTGTGCTTTCAGCGCACCGCGCGGGCAGCGTAAAGGAGGCACATTGGGAGATCGGGGAGATGGTGCTGGATGATCTGGAGGCCATCGGCAAAGGCTTGCCGCCGCAACAAATGCAGAGGGCGGAGCCGGAACTGGCACTGAGGTATGCAAGCACGCGAGTCAGGGGACACAGATCGAGTTAGCTCCGTGAAAGGGACCGACATCAGTGCGCCGGTCCGCGGCTAAACGTTCAGAGTAAGTCTCAGAGCTTGGATTAGCCCTGGCTGGAGATCACTGGCCAGGGTTTCTTCGCGCCGGTTGAGCCCGCTCATGTAGGCCTTGAGCAGGATGTGAAAGTCAAGCAGGGCTGCGTCGAGGTTGAGGGGATGACTCCGGCTGTCGTCTTCGAGCCAGTCGAAGGCGGCTTCGGTCATGGCGGCCTGGCCGAGGATGTCTTCGTCAGGGTAGTTGTGGCTGCCGCGTTCGTGCTTGCCGCGGATGGCGGTCTCCCAGCCCCACATGCTCCAGTGGACGTAGCCGTCGGTGCCGTAGACGGTGACTTGCTTGTGGACGTTGACGCGCTGATCCCCGGCCAAAACATAGGGGCCGTTGAGGCCGCAGCGCAGGAGTGTGCTCGCGCCGTCGCGGTAGCGAATCGTCGCCAAGGTTGCGTCGGGTGCGTAGTGTTGTTTGCGGCCCTCCTGCAGGCCGTTTCCGCCGGAGATCTGGGCAAAGATGCTGGCCGGTTCTCCCTGGGGATGAAAAGCGGCTACCGACTGCAGTGCGTGCGTGCCCTGATAGGCCATGTTCATGCGGGCGCTGGCGTCGATGAGGCGGACGTCGCCGACGGCGCCGTCAGAGACCAAGGCTTGCAAATGGCTTCGGCGGGGGTGGAAATGGAGCTGGTGGTTGATGGCGACTTTGACTTTGGCGGAATCGGCGAACTTACGGATCGCCAGGTAGTCTTCGGCCTGAATGGCGAGGGGCTTTTCGATGATGAGGGCACCGACGCCGGCGGCTTCGGCGGCTTGCAATACTTCGAGACGGACGTCGGGCGGGGTGTTGACGTGGACGAGGTCGGGTTTTTCGCGTTGGAACATTTCGCGGTAGTCGGTGTAGCGTACGTCGACTTTCCAGCGCTGGCCGAAGGCGTCAAGGTTAGCGCGGTTGCGGGTGGCGATGCAGGCGAGTGTTCCGCGGGGGATGTGGGCGTAGGCGTCGGCGTGGCCGTTGGCGCGTCCGCCGCTTACGCCGATGATGGCGCATTTGTAGGTCATGGTTGATTGGTTTTCCTTGTACGAAAGAGAATAATCTTCATTCCTTCAGGAAGCTTGTACCAGACCTTTGGTTTGGCCAAGATAGAGCCACACAATTCTGATTTCATCATAAGAGTATTCGTCGCCCAGGACTTCCTTTGCGGGCGAGAGGTATTCCCCTCCCGTCTCTACCAATGCCGCTCTGATTTTGTCGAATCGTTCCTGGGGAGGTAACAGGGGGCCGAGGTCCAGCTTTTCGCCTGCACGGACCATTCGATTCAGATGGCCGGCGATCGTACTCTCCGCGAGGCCGCGTTCTCGCGCAATCTCCTTGATGGACATGCCTTGCTGCAGTAGCTGTCTGGTCTGATCGTAAGTGGAGCCGAGACGTTTACCTCGATCCGACTTGCTTCGCTTTCGGGCCGGAATAAATCGCTCCTTGAGGTCGTGTGAGCTGGCATAATCGACGATCGCGGCCAAGAAGGTATCACCAAGCTGTTCAAGCTTCCTTGTGCCCACTCCAGAAATCCGGCTCAGGCTGTCCCGGCTCTGAGGAATGTAATAGGCCATCTGCTGCAAGGTGACATCGCCAAAGATCACATAGGGTGGTACATCACTTTCGGTGGCCAATCTGCTGCGTAGGCCCCGGAGCACACTGAATAATGCACGGTCATAGTCCAAGGCCGCGCGACTCGCAGTCGATTCTTTTTCATCCTCGCGTTTGGGCCGGGCAAGCGCTAACTCCTCACGGTTCTTAAGAAACAGTCTTCCGGCTTTGGTGACTCTTAGCGTCGGGTACTCCCCGCTGCTCTTGAAGAGCAGACCTTCGGCCACAAGAAGGCCGGCTATCTCCTTGAGTTCTCCGTCTGAGAACTCTTCGGCAATGCCATAGACACTCAGTTTGTAGTGGCCACGTTGCCTGATGGCCTTGGTGTTCGCACCGCGCAGCACGGCGCTTACATGGTTGATACCGAAACGCTGCTCAGTGCGGATCACTGCCGAAAGGATCTTCTGGGCGATGATTGTGGCGTCGAACTCCTCTTTCGGCACCAGGCAAAAGTCGCAGCCGCCGCAGTTTTCTCGGTCCCACTCCTCGCCGAAGTAGCCGAGGATGTACTTTCGCCTGCAAGACTGCAATTGGCAGTATTCGACGACTTGACCCAGCTTATGGCGTGCGTTTTGGCGCTCCGATTCATCCTCGGACTTGTCGATAAGAAACTCGAGCTTACTAACGTCGCCGAAGGAGTAGAATAGGATGCAATCGCCAGGTAGGCCGTCGCGTCCCGCCCGGCCCGTTTCCTGATAATAGCCCTCAAGTGACTTGGGAATGTCGTAGTGAACCAGCAAGCGAATATTGGGCTTGTCGATGCCCAAGCCAAAAGCGATAGTCGCCACGACGATTGAAACACGGTCGTGCACGAAGGACTCTTGAGTCTGACGCCTCACTTCGTTCTCAAGACCGGCGTGATATGGCTGCGCGTCGAGTCCAGTATCACGGAGGTGAGCGGCCAGTTCCTCAGTGTCTTTTCGGGAAGTACAGTAGATAATCGCTGACGAGTCCTTGTGCCTCTCAAGTAGTGCCACGAGCAGGTCGAAACTGTCGCTCCTTTTGGGCACGATGCCGTAGCTGAGATTCGGTCGATTGAAACTGGCGATGAATTGACGAGGCCGGCTCAACTGAAGCTGGTCGACGATGTCGCGGCGTACTCGTTCGGTGGCGGTTGCCGTCAGTGCGAGGAAGGGCACGCCTGGCATCTTCCTGCGTAGTTCGCCAAGTCGACGGTAGTCGGGGCGAAAGTCGTGTCCCCACACAGAGATGCAGTGGGCCTCGTCAACAGCAACAAGACTCACCCGGAGGCTGGCGAGAAAGTCTTGAAATTCCGGTAATGAGAGTCTCTCCGGTGCAACGTACAGAATTTTGAGAGTGCCTTGGCGTACCCGTTCATGTACGCGGCGCACTTCAAAGTAAGGCATCGTACTGTTGATGGCGCCAGCTGAAATTCCGTTTGCCTGGAGTGCGTCCACCTGGTCCTTCATCAATGCTATCAGAGGGGAGACTACCAGGGTCAGGCCGTCGAGGCGTAGGGCGGGCAACTGGTAGCAGAGTGACTTGCCACCGCCGGTCGGCATGAGGACCAGTGCGTCTTCTCCGTTGAGAACGCTGGTGATGATCTCTTCCTGCAGTGGGAGGAATTCGTCGTAGCCGAAGTATTGCTTTAGCAGGTCTAGCATGGGGGATTATGCTTCCTTTCGAGTGGTGCGAACGCATGGCGCCCGCTTAGGCTCACGTGTTTATGAGATAGTCCAGATCAATTGCTGGCGTTGAGGCCTTGTCGAAGTTGAAACGCGTTCATGCAGCCCTACGTGCCCCTGTCTACTGCCATGGCTTAAGCACCACCTTGGCGCATTGGCCGCTGGCCTGCAGCTCCCAGGCATCTTCTATACGATCGAGGGGAAAGGTGTGGGTGATGAGTTTGTCGAGTTTGTCGGGATTGGCGGCGATGACGCGCAGGATTTGCGGTGTATCGGCCATGTTGTAGTGCCAGGAGCCGTGGAGGCTGAGGCCTTTGCGCAGCATGTCTGTGCTGACACGGATGGGAGTCTCGTCCGTACCGCTTTCGCCGACGAAGCTGACGGTGCCTTTGCGGCGGGTGGCGTCGATGCAGAAACGGTGGGCGGCGACGACGCCGGAACAGTCTATGCTGTGATCGACGCCGCGGCCGTCGCGTGTGAGCGCCAGAACCTGGTCAAGGGCGTCAGAGTCGGTTGGGTCGATGACGGTGGCTGCGCCTAACTCCATGGCTTTGGCTGCCCGGTATTTGTTTACATCGACCCCAATCAATGTAGCACCTCGATGCGTGCCGTTGATGACGCCGCCGAGGCCCACGGGGCCCAGGCCCGTGATCATCAATGTGTCGTCGGGGCCAATTCTTGCTCTTTGGACCGCACCGAAGGTGGGACCCAAGCCACAACAGGCCATGGAGGCATGATCGTAGGAGATGCCATCGGGAATCGGGACGAGCATCCAGTCCTGTTTGAGCATGAACTGCGACATGGTTGCTCTGCCTTCGGCGCCGTCAGGTTGGGGCGGGGGCTCTTCGGCGTCCAGGCAGTGGATGTACTCGCCGTCAAGACAGAGTTCGCACTGCCCGCATGGTGTTTGGGGCATCACGACGACGCGATCACCGACATTGACGCGGCAGGGCTGAGCCACTTCGACGACTTCGCCGGCGGCCTCGTGACCGAGATAGGGGGCCTCTCTGCCGGAGTCGTAAACCTTAAACTCAGTACACATGGGGGCGGTATGGATCTTGACAACGACCCAGTTTTCGCCGGCGGTGGGGTTGGGAACGTCGACGACGCCTCCGTCTTTGGGTCCGAATACAGCAGCTGTCTTCATGATTTCTTTCCCTTCCTCATTGCTTGCATTGCCGGCTGCAAGGTGTTGGACAGGCCCCCCACTATCGGCGAGACAAGCGGCCAATCGCAAACTACCAGTTGGTAAAGGAGCCGTCGAGGCGGCGTACCTGCGGTGTCTCGCGCCATCTGGAGGGTTGGCGTGCGGCCGCTTCCCTGTCGAATTCAATGCCGAGACCGGGCAGATCGGTCGGCGTGAGATATCCGTCCTCCCAGTGGTGTTGCACGGGCACGATGTCGGGCAGTATTTCGGCGGGTTTGCGGGGTTGCTCCTGTACGCCGAAGTTGGAGGTGGCCAGGTTCATCTGCAGGCAGGCTGCGGATGAAACGGGGCCGAGCGGATTGTGTACAACCAGCTTGATGTAGTGGGTCTCGCACCACCCAGCGATTTTTCGGGCTTCGGTGAAGCCGCCGGCGATGCACATGTCGACGCGTGCGTAATCGATCCATTCCTCCTCGATCAGCTGGCGGAACTCCCATTTCGAGGAGAACTGTTCGCCGGCTGCGATGGGCACGTGGACGCGAGGCCGCAACGTCTTGAACGAGTCCGGGTTTTCACTGCGCAGGGGATCTTCGATGAAGAATGGCGCGTACTGCTCGACTTCACGGCAGAGCCAGATTACGTCAGGAAGGTCCAGGCGCGTGTGAACGTCGAAACAGATGTCGATCTCGTCGCCGACTGCGGTTCGTACGGCCTCGAACTGGCGCAGGGCGGCGCGCACGGCCTGGCGGGGTTCGAGGATGTCGCCGTCCTGGGGGAGACCCCAGCGTAGGAACTTCCAGCCTTGTTCCTTGGTCTCGAGGCAGCTCTCGACGAGGGGTTCCACTTCGAGGGCATGGACGTGATTGTGAGGATAGCAGACGACCTTGTCGCGGACGCGGCCGCCGAGCAGCTCATAGACGGGTACGCCGAGCGCCTTGCCTTTGATGTCCCACAGGGCGATGTCGATGGCGGAGATGGCCGAGCTCAGGACGCGCTGGGCGGGGAAGAAGCCGCCGCGGAACAGCCATTGCCAGATGTGCTCTATGCGAAAGGGGTCCTGGCCGACAAGTATCTCTTTGAAGTGCTTGACAGCGCCAATCACCGCCTGTTCGCGGCTGGTCAGACCGGACTCGCCCACGCCGAAGATGCCTTCATCGGTGTCGACGACTACGAAGAGAAAGTTGCGATGGCCGGCCCAAACTGGATAGGCGGTAATGTCGGTAATTTTCATCGGACACTCCTCGGAGACTTTAGGCGAAATGGGTTTGCCCTCGCCATTAAAGAGATGTCAACGGGGGCGAGAGGAATTTGGGTCGGACTGAAGATGGTCAATCGAAGGCAAAGCCGCCCGTCGCAACTATCAGATGCGGGCCGTCAGTCCAGGTAATATGCAACGTCGCGGTACCCTGCAAAGCCTACACGCGACAGAAGAACTTCGCAAGCCGACCCGCTCGCGGCAGGCAGTGATTCACCGGAGTAGCTGGCATTGGTCCAGTTTTCGGCCAGCTGGCCGTCTTTTATTGCAGTTCGGGCCGTGTTTCCGTATGATGGGGCCAGATTCAAATTCAGAACTCATATGGAGGACTTTGATGCGAGCGCTCGTCTGGACTGCGCCGGAAGTGATGGAGATGCAGGAGCAGCCCGATCCCATGCCAGTTGCTGATGAAGTGGTCGTTCGCGTGGCCTACGCGGGTATCTGCGGCTCGGAGCTGAGCGGGTTTCTGGGACACAACGCCCTGCGCACGCCGCCGCTGGTGATGGGGCATGAGTTTGCGGGCGAGATCGTAGAGGTCGGACGGGAGGTAACCGGACTTGAGGTAGGCGACGCGGTGACGGTGAACCCGCTTACGTACTGCGGGCAGTGCCGCACATGTCATATGGGTTTGACGCAACTTTGTCCGGAACGGCGGCTGGTGGGGGCGCACAGGCCGGGCGCTTTTGCGGAATATGTCAGTACCCCTGCGTTCGTGACGCACAAGTTGCCGGACGGGATGTCTCTGCGCACAGGTTCTCTGACGGAGCCGGTGGGCGTGGGCGTGCGCATCGGCCGGCTGGCGGGCGATGTGGAAGGAGAGTCGGCGCTGATTATCGGGGCAGGGCCGATTGGGCTGCTGGCCCTGCAGGCGCTGAAGCTGGCCGGCGCGGACCAGATCTTCATCTCGGACCTGGACCCTGAGCGTCTGGCGATGGGCGGCGCACTCGGCGGCATCACAGTTACGCCGGCTGGAGGCGGCCTTGGCGGGGCCGGCCAGGGGGCGGACGTGGTTGAGACGGTCAAGGAGGCCACCGGCGGCGAGGGGGTAGCGGTCTCGGTTGACGCGGTGGGGACGGGGGGTACACGCAGCCAGTGTGTAGACGCTACTCGGAATGCTGGAATCCTGATTCTTTCCGGCCTGCATGAAGAGACGAGCCCGATGCCAGCGGCGGCGATAATTCGCCAGGAATTGACGGTGCGGGGCAGTTTTGCATACGGCGCGGCCGACTTTGCAGACGGCCTAGAGGCGTTGCACGCGGGCCACTACCGGCTTGACCCGTGGATTATTGAAGCTCCGCTGGCGGAGGGTGGGGACTGGTTTAAGCGTCTCATCCACAGTCCGGGCAATGTTTCGAAGGTGCTGCTGGTTCCGGACCGATGATGAATTCGACGGGGAGTTGTCACTTTGGCAAAGCCAAAGACGAAAACTTCAGATGAAAGCGCTGAGAACATCGTAAATGAACAAGGCGTCCCAGTAATCGCCGGCGCCGACTTTAAGGTCCGGCAGATCGCCATGGACTATACCGAGATGGGGTATGATGTGGCTGGGATCCAAGGACAGCATCCATTTCTCTCCAGGGCCCAGATAAGGCTGGCGATCTCCTATTACCTTAAGGACAAGAAGTCTTTCGACGCAGAGATAGAAGAAAGCGCGCGCGAATATGAAAGGCTACACCGTGAATCGGCCAACTCACCGATCCGCCAGAAGCTCCGTGAGCGGCGAGCAAAAAGTTGAGCCTAGCACTATACATGGATCATTGCGTAAAGGGTGCTATAACCGAGGGCCCTCGCATTCGAGGTGTTGATGTTCTGACTGCGAGCGAAGACGGTGCATCGCGAATTGATGACGAAATGCTGTTGCGACGGGCCACCGAATTGGGTCGAGTTCTCTTCAGCCAGGATGTTGACTTGCTCAGATTGGCTGCCAGTTTTCAAAGAACGGGTATCGAGTTTAGCGGCCTCCTGTACGTGCATCAGTTGCGACTGAGCGTCGGCCAAGTAGTAGAGGACCTCGAAGTCGCGGCAAAGGCGCTGGACCCTGAGGAGATCGCGAATCGAATTGAATTCTTTCCGCTGTAGGTATCCAGTTGCCACTGGCAAGGGACATTTCCTCAGTCCAAGCTAGCTCAATTACATTCCTCACTCTTTCCCAGGAGAATTCCTATGTCGATACCTCGTCCGGAGTACCCGCGGCCGCAGTTTGTGCGTAAGGACTGGCTCTGCCTGAACGGCGAGTGGGAGTTTGAGATCGACCAGGGGGACAGCGGCCTGGAAAGGGGACTGTTGGGGCGTCCGCTTGGGAGTCGGATAGTGGTTCCTTTCTGTCCGGAGTCGAGGCTTTCGGGGGTGGAGAACCACGACTTTCTAGAGGCGGTCTGGTACCGGCGGCAGGTGGAGATCCCAAGCAGTTGGGCGGGGCGGCGGGTGCTGCTGCATTTCCAGGCGGTGGATTACGACGCCACTGTATGGGTCAACGGAGAGGAGGTTGGGCGCCACCGAGGGGGATTCAGCCCCTTTACTTGTGATTTGAGCGACGCGGCTCTGCCGGGTGAGCGGGTGACAGTTGTAGTGCGGGCGCGGGACAACCACCGGGATCCACAGCCGCGGGGCAAACAGGCGCAGACGTATGGACCGCGGGGCGCGATATACGTGCGGACGACCGGCATCTGGCAGAGCGTATGGATGGAACCGGTACCGGAGATTCATTTGGGACGGCCGCGGCTGACGCCGGACGTTGCCAACAGTGTCATCCGCGTGGAGCAGCCGCTGGTTCTGCGGCGGGCGGCGGCGGAGCGGTTTCAGACTGCGAAACTGGATGGAGTTCGATTGCAGGCCCAGCTTCTGGACAGGGAAGGTATTGTGACGGAGGCAGAATGTTCAGCCGAACTCGACCTCTGTCCGCAACTGGCGTTGTGGATTCCGGAAGGGCGGCGACGGCTGTGGTCGATCGAGGACCCGCATCTGTATGATTTGGTGCTGAGGCTGGTGGATGGAAAGGGAGAGGTGGTTGATGAGGCGCGCAGCTACGCGGGACTGCGCAGCGTGGCAATCAGTGGGAAGGCGATCACGTTGAATGGACGGCCCGTTTTTCAGAGGCTGGTACTGGACCAAGGCTACTACCCGGACGGCATTATGACGGCGCCCAGTGACGAGGCCCTGCGCCGGGATATTGAGCTGAGCAAAGAGGCCGGTTTCAACGGTGCGCGGCTGCACCAGAAGGTCTTTGAGGAGCGATTTCTGTACCATGCCGACCGTTTGGGATATCTGATCTGGGGCGAATTCGGTGACTGGGGATGCCGTCATTACGGCGCGGTGGAGGATCATCAGCAGCCGACGGCGTCTTATATTACCGAGTGGCTGGAGGTATTGGAGCGGGACTATTCTCATCCGTCGATCGTGGGATGGTGCCCGCTCAACGAAACCTGGCAGCCGCTACACGACCGGATTACTACGCTAGATGCGGTGACGCGGGGCCTGTACCTGGCGACGAAGGCGATGGACAGGACACGGCCGGTGTTGGACACATCGGGCTATTCGCACCGCGTGCCGGAGGCGGACGTCTACGACAGTCATGACTACACGCAGGACGTTGAATTGTTTGCCGAGCGTCACGCCCAGGTGGCCGCCGGAAAGCCCTATCTCAATCAGCGAAACGGGCAGACCTGGTCGATCGCCTACAGAGGACAGCCGTTCTTTGTGAGTGAGTTCGGCGGCATCTGGTGGAACCCCGATGTAAGGGAGGGAGAAGACTCCTGGGGCTACGGAGAGAGGCCAAAGTCGATAGAAGAGTTCTATGAACGGTTCACACGCTTGTGTGGGATTTTATTGGACGACCCCGCACATTTCGGTTATTGCTACACGCAATTGACCGACATTCTGCAAGAGCAGAACGGGATCTACGGTTTTGACCGGTCGCTGAAGTTCGACATGGCAAGGATACGGGCGGCGCAGGAGAGATCGGCGGCGATTGAAGCGACCGACGGTGTACGTACCGACCCGTAACTGCCGGCGACCGGCTTTCTGCCGCTAATCCCCTCCCCTCGCATCACTTTCTGCAGTCACAGTGCGCCGACCTGTAGCGCCATTGGAACAGACCGGGTTGCAAGCCAAGATCAACCTCGACCGGAGATCGCGGTGACGATATTGTCGCCCTCGGTGGGACGTTCGGGCTGTTCGGCCTGACCGGCTTTGGCCGCCATGAGCGGGTAGGCGTCCATCGGTTTCAGGCCGGCCACCGGTGGCAGGTCGGGCACTCGCTGCATGGCCCTTTCGATGGCGGGCTCCAACTTTTCCAGTTTACGCTTTTGGCGGTGGTCGTGGCGGTCTTTGAAAGCGGGCATCACCTGAGCGGCGAAGAGTTCGAGTGATTCGCAGATGTGCTCGTGGCGGTTGTTGCCGGCCTGTTGGACGAAGACGACCTGATCGACGCCGGCGTTTTCGAGAGCCTCCAGGTTTTGGGCCACCTGGGAGGGTGTGCCGATTCCGGCGGAGGGCTCGTATTTCTCCGGCATATTGCGTTGAAAGTCCTGCCACAGATCGAATTCGCCGGGTAGGTGACTGCCGGTGATATAGAAGTGGCTAAGGGCGTAGCCGAAGAACTGGAAGTTGCGGGCGCCGCGTCGTTCGGCCTCGGCGCCGTCTTCGTGGAGCATGAAGCCGGCTACGATGGCGAGATTGGGATTGACGCCGCGGCCGATTGGGTTGCACTCGCGCTCGAAGGTCTCGTAGTACTCATCCACCCAGTGGGCGGCGCTGTCGGGATCGATGAAGGCGAAGGTCAGCGCGCCCATGCCGTAGCGGGCTGCGATCTTAATCGTGTCGCGGTTGGAGCAGGCGAGCCACAGGGGCGGGTGCGGCTTCTGGAGGGGCTTGGGGACGACGTTGCGGGGCGGCATGGAGAAGCTCGCGCCGTCGAAGCCGGCGTACGGTTCCATGATCATCATTTTGGCCGCCTCGCGGACCGACTCTTCCCACATCAGATGCTTCTGCTCCGGGTCGATGCCGAAGCCTTCGAGTTCGCTGCGGCTGCTCGAGGAGCCGGTGCCCCATTCGACGCGGCCGTCGCTGATCAGGTCGAGGGTGGCGATGCGCTCGGCGATGCGGGCGGGGTGGTTGAAGTTGCTGGGCATGAGGACGATGCCGTGGCCGAGGCGGATCTGGCGGGTGCGCTGGCTGCAGGCGGCAAGGAAGACCTCGGGCGCGGAGGAGTGGGAGTACTCTTCCAGGAAATGATGCTCGACTTCCCAGGCGTAGTCAATGCCGAGTCGATCGGCCAGCTCGACCTGATCCAGGGCCTCCTTGAGGAGACGGTGCTCGCTGTCCTCGGCCCAAGGGCGGGGGAGCTGGTGTTCGTAGAAGATACCGAATTGCAAGAGGCGATCCTTTGAAAGTGGCTAAGAGTCGAATACGTTTGTCGGGACCGACATTTTCAGGTCCATTATACGGTTATTCGACGGAGGAGACGAAGTTTCGCCAAGCCCCACCTGGGGAAAGTCCTCAATGCGCGTAACCACCAGGGCACCCACGAGGGGTGCCCCGGTAGGTTGCTGACCGGAATAGGGTTTCAATGGTATCTAGGGGCCGAAGAGCAGGCAGACGGCCATAGGTGCCCAGACCATGTCGCCGACGGGCGTGAGCTGGCCGGTGTCTGCATCGCGACTGAAGACACAGATGTCGTCGGAGTCCTGGTTGGCGGCGAGGACCCAGGCGCCGGTTGGGTCGATGGTGAAGTTGCGGGGGGTCTGACCCCGGGTCGATGCATGGCCGGCGGCGGTGAGGCGGCCGCTGTCCTGGTCAACGGAGAAGATGGCAAGCGTGTTGTGGTGGCGGTTGGAGCCGTAGACGAAGCGGCCATCGGCGGAAACGTGAATGTCTGCGGTGCTGAGTCCGCTCTTGTCGTCGACGTCATCCGGTAGAGTTGAAATCGTCTGGATGGCGTCGAGTGCGCCGGTACCGGCGTCGAAGGCGCATACAGTTACCGTCAGGTCCAGCTCGTTGATGATGTATGCGTTGCGTCCGTTGGGGTGGAAGTCAAAGTGGCGGGGGCCGGCTCCACCTTGTACGGAAATGTGGTCGGGAT
>JAPPKT010000166.1 GCA_028819675.1 Caldilineaceae bacterium
TTGGTGACAGGTGCCTAATCGAAGGTGTCCAGCCAGACCACGTCCCGCCAGTCCCATCAGATCCCCATAGGTGCCGGCCTTGTGCCCCGCTATGAGCCGGCTCACAATTTCGCCCGCCGCCGTCGCACATTCCCCGCCTGACCCTTTTCGCCCCAAAACTGGGACGCACCCTTTTCGCTGGTCTCAGTCCCAAACGGGGGCCAGCCCACGTAAACCTCTGGCAGCAACTAAATCTGGCCCTTCCACGATCAACTCTGAGTCAGAGGTAGCATCGTCTCAAACCACTGACCACGGACCGCTGGCCCCTGCAGTTCGGGCCGCACAATAGCAAATCGCCACCCAATTCAGATTCTGATGTAAACCCCGGGGTACATTCAACTGGGGACCTGGGTCCGACCGGCGCACTTACCGGTCGGACCTCCTGACCCCAATGAGGGATCCTGCAATACGTGGATTACTGTCCTTCAGCTCGCTGTCGTCACACTGCGCGGCCGCCGCTGAACGCCGGCAGCCGCACGGGCAGCGCCAACCAGGCGTCGACGCTGCCCGCGCCTGACCCCGCTACCACTCCCAGATGCCGGCGATATCCTTCAACGTCTCAATGTCAAGGATCCCGATTCGGCGGTAACCCAACTCCACCAGGCCCTGCCGCTTGAAGTCCCGCAATATGGCGCTGACCGTCTCTCGGTATGTTCCCAGTCGATCCGCAAGAACCTGATGGCTGACCCCCTGAATCGTCTCTTCAGTGTCGCTGCACAGCTCAACCAGCAGGGCCGCCAGCCGTTCCGGCAGCTTCTTGTAAGCCACGTCTTCCAGCCTGTCTTCTACCTGGAGAAGCCGCCTGCCGTACGTCTGCAGCATCCCCCATCCCAGAATCGGATACTGAAGCGTCATGTTTCGCGCCTCGGCAGCCGGTATCGACCAGACCACCACTTCAGTGTCCGCCTCCGCGAAAACGTTGGCCTCCTGCGGCCTGCTCAATGCGCCCTCGCCAAATATGGCTGCCGGCTCCAAACTGCCAATCACCAGCCGGCGCCCCTCGTGATTCGGACACACCAGGTTGATTTTGCCCTGCATGAGTACGAACATCTCTCGCTTCAGAGCAGTCGCATCCGCAACAACCTCGTGCGGTCGATACGAACGCATGCGTACATGCTTCCCAAATGACGGGTCGTCGTTGTGAAGATCCATCAAAGTCTGCAAAAGCTCAGGTTTTCGGCCCAGAACATCGTCGGCAACGGTGTGTCGATAGGGATTATCGAACATATATCACATCCTTTCTGGCCGCACCGCAAAAACGGGCTCATACGCGGGCGCCAGCTAGGGCGGCTAAAACGGACACTTCCGCCGGAGAAAAACCAATGCTTACACCAAACCTGTACAAAACTTGTGTCGCAATAGGTGCATTTTCCAAAAACTGCTCCGGTTCGTCCCGACAATTCATTCAGTAACTGTACACTGTCTGAAGTATAGCAGTTTTCGTCAACGATTTCTACACTTTCTGTCCTTACGGAATTCTTATAGACACTGCATAAGAGGCTCTTCCCTCGATCTTAGTCTAGCACTGAAAAGTTGCGTTTCTGTTGCAGTATGGTTAGCATTTCATGTGCATTGCACCGCGACAGAACTGTTCCCCCCAATTGGGTCCGCCCCTGGCAACAGGGCGCGATGCTTTCCCTCCCTTCAATCGTGTCTGGCTTTTCAGCACGCAGACGGCTGCCTCGCTGATGCAGACAGCGCACACGATTCCAACCAAAATGAAATCTCTGAAGAAACCTTCCACCCGTGCCCGCCCCCGCAACCAAGCCTTCAAAAGCTGCACCATATCTGGGACAATTTCCGCCAAAATAGTGCAATTGTAGACAATATCGTGTTATGCTACACTAAATTTCTGCTAAAAACGCCCGTCATCTGAAAGTCGCTCTTCATTTTCCGCGGCTCTTTCTTCACCATATCGTAAGCACCGTAATGAAGCTTTTCTCATGCAAAATTCCTTCGCACCCCGACCCGTAATGTCGAAGGCCGAATCGGTCGGGTCGAAGAATGGTCTCTTCCATTCATTTCACTCAAATCACGCGACGAGAAAAGCTTAATGGCAGGAATTTTAAAGAGAATCATCGCGGTTCTCGTAAGTATCGTCTGGCTCAGTCTCATTCTCGCACTGCTGGCCGGTTTCCTCGCGCCCGATCTGCACCAGCTTCTGCCAGCGCCAGTTAGAGAATTCACAGACCCGCAAGTGCTGCGTGAACGGTGGCAGTCCTTCACCGATTCACTGGTGACAGGAATTGGCGTGCAGCCTCCCGCTGAACCCGTTGCTACGGAAACGCCTACCCCGGATGCCGCGCTGTCCACCGCACCTACCGCCACAACCGAGCCCTCTACCCCGACGCCGCCGCCCTTGCCTTCACCGACACCCACTACCGCGCCGGCAGTGAGCCCCGACGAAGATGAAGAACCCCCCTCTCTCGAAACCTCCGTCTCTCTCTTGGTCTCAGAGGCTGGGCAAGCCGACCTGCGCTCCGCCCCCAGCGAAGACGCAGACGTCATTGGGCTCGTAGCCGCAGGCGGAAGGATCAATGTAACCGGCCGCGACCCCACCGGGGATTGGTATCGCTTGGAAGACGGTACTTGGATTAACGCCGATGACCTCGTCGAAGCCCCGCTCGACCAGGTCCCTATCGTAGTCGTCGAGACGCAGCAACCCCCTGAAGACACGCAAGAGGCTTCGCCGCCATCTGACACAGAAACGGATGCGCCACCGACCGAGCTCGTTCCTGTCCTCGCCGCCGTCAATGCCGACTCCAATCTGCGCGCCGGCCCCGGCGTCGAATTCGACCGTATAGATGGTATCAATTTCGGCGAGGAAGCATCCATCGTCGGTATCTCCTCAGATGGTGAATGGTACCGGCTTGAAAGTGGACTTTGGCTTTTCGCCGCCCTCGTTACAGAAGCCGTTGACGTACCTGTCGTCAATGAGGATGGCCAGTTGGATCAGATGGCCGCAGCCGGCACAGAGCAACAGGAGACCGAGCAAGACGGCACGGACGAGCAACAGGCAGCAACCGAACAGACGCAGGAAGACCCCGAACAACCCGCTGCCGAGCAGCCGGATACGGACGACCAGGAGACAGCCACCGATACAGAGCAGACAGACGCCGACGCAGAGCAACCGCAACCGGTCGTCATTGCCCCCCTCGGCGCCAACCTGCGCGCCGGACCGGGAGTCGACTTTGAACGCGTGGACGGCGCCGAAGAAGGCAGGGTGCTGACAATCGTGGCCCAGGATGAAACTGGTGCCTGGCTGCAACTTGAAGACGGTTCCTGGATCTCCGCCGCGCTTGTAGCCAATGTCCCCGCTGACCTGCCCGTGGCGTCCGCCGAAGCAACCGAGGACGAGCAGGACGCACAACCTGACGATGTCGAGCAGGACGCGCAAACCGACGAAGACGATCAGGAAACGCAACCCGAGGAAGACGACCAGAACGTACAGCCTGACGAGGACGAGCAGGACGAGCAGACCGACGAGGACGACCAGGATACCCTGGAAGAGATCACACCGGTCCTGTTCGCAACCGTAAACACCGACGCCAATCTGCGCGACGGCCCCGGCCTCGACGCAACAATCGTCGACTTCGCCCCCGCAGGTACACAGTTGACCATCGTCGACCGGTCCGACGACGAAGAATGGTTACAACTCGAAAACGGTTTCTGGATTCTTGCGGCTCTCGCCGACATCCTCCCCGCAGAGGGCGAACAGGACGCCGATGATGATGCCGGGACATAGTCGAGCGAAGAGAATAACGACGAGGGAGGTTTGCCCAGCCACAGGTCTGGATGACTTCACCCCCATGACTCTGTGTGGGTGTTGAAAAGAGCCATCTGAAGCACAGACACCGCAACGGCTACAACTGACTCTGCACTACCAACGCGCCGTACCGGCCGCCACAGGTTTCGGACACCTTCAGGAACCATTCCGGCCGCGCGGCGTACTTTTTTGTATACGACCAACCAAAAAATGCAACGCCCGCTCATAAACGAATTCACGGAGTGACTCTGATGCGTATTCTTCTCTATACCGGGAAAGGCGGAGTCGGCAAAACCAGTGTCAGCGCGGCCTGCGCACTGCGCTGCGCCGAACTCGGCTACCGAACCGTCGTCCTCAGCACCGACTCCGCCCACAGCCTCGGCGACAGCTTTGACACCCACATCGGCAGTGAACTGGTGGAACTGGCGCCCAACCTCTGGGGCCAGGAGATCGACCTGCTGCATCAGATGGACAAATACTGGGGACGCGTGCAGGAATATCTGAATGTACTCTTCTCCTGGCGCGGCATGGATTCGCTGGTCGCCGAAGAGACTTCCGTGCTGCCCGGCATGGAAGAGCTCGCCAGCCTCATGCACATCACACATCTGGCCGACAGCGGCGCCTACGACACCATCATCATCGACGCAGCGCCCACCGGCTCCACCCTGCAGTTGCTCAGCTTTCCCGACATCGCCCGTTGGTATATCGAGAAGATCATGCCCTTTGAACGCCGCACACTCCAGATCGCACGGCCTATCGTGTCCCGTATGAGCGATATCCCACTACCGGACGACGACCTCTTCGAGAGCGTCGAAGATCTGGTCAATGTCCTGGAGCGGACCAGCCTCCTTCTCAGCGACAGCAGCGTCAGCAGTATGCGGCTGGTCATCAACCCCGAAAAGATGGTCATTAAGGAGGCGCAGCGCGCCTTTGCCTACCTCAATCTCTATGGCTATGCCGTCGATTCTGTGGTCTGCAATCGCGTCTTCCCGCAGGAGCTGCAAGACGCCTACTTCAGCGGCTGGATCGAGGCGCAGCGCCGCAATCTGGCCTTCGTCGAAGAAGCATTCCAACCGCTTCCTATCTCCCGCATCCCCTTCTTCGAGGAGGAGGTGCTGGGGCAGAAGATGCTCCACCGTATGGCCGCGACACTTTTCGGAGACGAACCGGCGCGCGGCGGCGAAGGTGACCCCACCCGCCTCTACTATCAGGGGGAACCACAGAAAATCTTCGCCCGCAACGGTCACTACATCCTCAGCATCGCTCTGCCCCTGGTCGCCAAAGAGGAGGTGAACCTGCACCGCAGTGTCGTCGACGAGCTCATCGTCCGTATCGGCAACTGGAAACGTAATATCGCCCTGCCCATTGGCCTGGCGCGCTTGCAGATCGACGGCGCCAAATACGAAGGCGACCGCCTCAACATCCTCTTCCGCAAAGAAGACGGCGACTCCGATGATGGACTCGAGTCGCTCGAAAGCAGCCCTTGGGCGCAGCTGAAAGCGCGGCTGCAAGGGGAGGTCATTTGAGCGGCATGCGGACGATCAACGCCGCAACGAGCGCTTACAACCGCCTTAACGCGGCCCGCGCCGCGTGGAAGCCGCACATGCCGTGAACACCGCCCCCGGGCGGCGTCGAGGAGGAGCACAGGTACAAGCCGGGAACCGGCGTGCTGTATGGCGGAAACCGCAACACGGGCCGCGTCCACAGCTGGCGCAGGTCCTGCACGCCGCTGTTGATGTCGCCGCCCACATAGTTGGGGTTGTAACGTTCGTAGTCGGCGCTGTTCATCACCGCCCGCGCCAGAACCGTGTCCCGAAAACCGGGCGCGAACCGTTCGATCTGCGCCTCGATCGCTTCCGTCAAATCAGCCGTCGAGGCAGGCGGCGTATGACAGTAGGCCCACAGCGTATGCTTGCCCGCCGGTGCTCGCGCCTTGTCAAACAGGCTGTGCTGCGCCACCAGCACATAGGGCTGTCCCGCTATGCGCCCGCTGCTGGTCGCCTCCTCCGAGGCCGCGATCTCCGCCAGCGTGCCCCCCAGATGTACTGTGCCCGCGCCGCGGCAAACCTGCGCCCGCCACGGCACAGGCTCGTTCAGCGCATAGTCCACCTTGAACACACCCGGCCCATAGCGAAATCCCTCCAGTCGGCGCCGGTACGCGGCCGGCAGCCGCGCCCCCGCCAGCCGCAAGACCTGCCTCGGCGTCACATCCAACAGCACCGTCCGGCTGGGCGGCAGTTCATCCAACGACCGCACCTGCCAGCCCGCTACGATATCGCCGCCCAGAGCGCGCAGATACGCACCCATCGCATCCGTAATCGCCTGCGCCCCGCCGCGCGCAAAGGGCCACCCGACCGCATGCGCCAGGATCCCCAGCAACATCCCGAATGCTGATGTAAATGGCTGGCGAAAACTCAGAAAGGAGTGAGCTGCAAGCCCCGCAAAAAGCGCCCGCGCCCGTTCTTCACGAAAACAAAGGCGTGACAGCACGTGAACCGGCATCGCCGCCGGAAGTCCAAAACGTACCAGCGACGGCAGATTGACGCCCACCGGATACGGCCCCAGCACCATCGGCGCCAGTTCCTCCCAGTCAGCCGCTATCGGGCCAAAAAGCCGCGCCCAACGACGGCCGTCCACCCCGATCGATGACGCCGTCTCCTCCAGCGACCGATAGAGTCCGACCGCCGTGCCGTCATCCAGCGGGTGCGCCGCCGCAATCTCCGGCTGAACCCACTCCACCCCGAACCGCTCCAGCGGCAAACTGCGCAAAAAAGGCGAACCAACCACCAGGGGATGGACCGCCGCACACACGTCATGGCGGTAACCGGGCAGCGTAAGCTCGGCCGTACGGTTCCCCCCGCCAATCGTGCCCCTGCCTTCGATCACCAGCACCGAGCACCCTGCCCGGGCGAAAGTAATCGCCGCCGCCAACCCATTCGGCCCGGCCCCGACAACAACGGCATCGTAACTAGCGCCCGCTGACATTTACTCCTACCCGGCCATCCCCCCGTAGGGGCACCCCTTGTGGGTGCCCACGCCCGCACCCCCAAAACGCGCCATATTACGGAAAGCCCCCGTGGGGGCACCCCTTGTGGGTGCCCACGCAGTCGCCCCACTCGTGGCCGCTCCGTGAAACTCTGTGTCCCTCGAGGATCGACAACACGACGGGCCAGCAAATTCCAGGTCAGAGAATCGTCAACAACCCCAAGGCATTGGTCAGTCTGCGCGCCCGTGTAGGAAAACCAGCTCGGCGTGCTGCATTACGATGTTTGAAAAGCCCCATGAATTTGGGAGACGTAGCAAAGATCTGTCAGTCTGACTGAGGTGCGCGCCATCCCGCCAGTATCCAGTGACTTCTGACGGGAAGAATATATCGGTTCTATTCTGACACTTCCAGAGCCGCCAGTAGCGGCTGACCGCTGCGCAAACTCAATAGCGCAAAAGCACGTGCCTTCCGAAGCATGGCTTTCCCGTAACTTTCTCGCAACGCCTGCAAGCGCACCTCTTCTCGCGGGACAAGGGGGCGCCGTTGTACGTCAAGAAGCGCCTGAAGCTCTCTCTGATCTGCAGAAGCCATTTCATCCTTCGCAATCCGCCAAAGTGATTCTACGTCGAGAAAAGTCATCTCCAGAAACTCATTCCGCACCGATTCCGGGGCGCCATGTACGTCAGGCAGGCCGGCTGCCAATGCCCCAACCAATACCTCTTCTAAGGGGCGGTCCAGCGCTTGGGCTGTTTCGCGAGCGCGTGTGAGGAGAGAATCGGAGACCTCGAATGTTAGAGTTGCCATACTTGCCTAGCCTTGTTGCTTAGTCGCAGTCCTACAGGGTGAATCCAACGTTGGTCTCTTCGCTCATCAATCCCCATCCCACTCAACTACCCAACCAGCCGCAACCGCTGCGGACTGCGCCCGTCTACCCGCTCCAACACACCCCGCGCCTCCAGATCCAGTTTCACAGATACCACGTACCAGCTTACCGAGCCCTCAAAGACGTCGCCGATCCGCCGCCCCACCTCCTCCGTCAACGCACTGAACGTAATCCCCGGCTGCGCCTCAAGCGTCACCTCAATCGCCTCCCGCACCGTGTCATACTTGCCCTTATCAATATTCACACCCTGTTTTCCAGCCGGGTGCAGCGTCAAGATCTTTTCTGTCACCTGTTCCTCCCAAATGGCGGTGTCATCCAACCCGCGGCCTCACCCTACATAAAGAGAAGAGAGGCAGATCGCCTCTCTTCCCAACACTATAGTCGCTTGGCAGTGGGTCCTACTCTCCCTCGAACAGCTTCTCGTTCCGGTGCAGCCGGCGGGCAATGCCGAATGTCTGGCCCTGCGCCCGCATCGTCGGCGCATGTGCCGCCAGGTAGCGGGCCGCAGCCACCAGCACCAGCACGGCCTCCTCCTGCGAATCCGGGTCGGCCGACAGCAGATCATGCTGGCGGAATGCCGCCTCGATACACTGAATCGTATGGAAGTTGCGGTCTTCCCGCAGCAGCAGCGCACCCAGCTCAGCCCGCAGCGCTTCCGCGCCGCCTCCTTCGAAAAGATACCTGCCCACCGCGTTGCCCGCCTCGTTCACCTGTTGCTGCTGGTCCAGCAAGTCATCGAGCGCCGGCAGCGAAGGGGCAGCCCCGTTCGTGCCGTTAGCCGCCGGCAGCCTCGCCGCCGGAATGTTCAGGAAACGGTCCAGATAGATGCTCATCGCCGCATCGAAAACACCCCGCAGCAACAGCTGGTACTCGTCCGGCGGCGCGTACCCCTCCAGACGCCGCAGACCCTGATGGACCGCGTTGGCGAACGTGAACGTATGCAGAGCCGTGTCCCAGTCGCCAAACTCGTTACTCGTGTGGAATCGCGCGATGCGCAGCGCCGCCGCATAGGTGACCGCACCCGCCAGTTCAACCTCGCTGGCCCCGCTCCGCAGCGACGCCAACAGCGCCTCCGCGATCGCGTGCGGATCATCCCGCAACAACACCTCCACCAGTCCGGCGCGCCCTGCCCAGCTGCCCCGCTGCCCCTGTCCCGCGGCCAGGGCAGCCGCAATCTGCGCCCGCGCATCGCCCAACACGTCGATCAGATCGATCGGATTGCGCCACGCGTTCGACTCCTCCATCCGCCGCGCCGAAGCATAGCCGGGCACCAGGCTGGTCAGAACCGCTTCCGCCTGCTCCCAGCCGACGATATCCAACGCTTCGAAGGCCTTATTCGTAAAGTCCAGCGGATGTCCAACATCGATATAGCGGAAATCCGTTGCCGCGCTGAACAGAATATCCGCCATTTCCTGCGGCCCGGCCCCCGCGTGCAACGCCGTGATGATGCACCGCTCCGCGCCCTCCGCATCCCGCACCAGAATGAAGCGGCGGAACCACTGCTTCAACGTTTTCAGGTCCGGGCTGCCGTCCGGCAGCGGCGTAACCAAAAAGCGCGGCGAACTGCCTGCCGAATCAGCCGCAACCGCCGCCAGACCGTGGGCCAGTGCTCTCGCCCTGTCCTCACGTCCCAGACTCGGCAGGAGATTCTGGAAACACGTCAGCATCGTCAAACCCTGCCCCCAACCCTCCATGCGGTACCGGGCCCCGAACTCCAGACCGGCCGCAAACGGCGACAGCGTGTCCCCGGCCTCGTCCACCATTGTGATCGCCGCCTTGGCCACAACCAGCGAAAGATTGCGCTCCAGCCCGACCCCCAGACGGTGGCGCTGGTGCTCCACCGGATCGTGCCGCGGCGTTACATCGACAAACACATCACCGTTCCGCACCTCCACCGGGAAACTCGGCGTGTCGTCCGCCCACAGATCGAAAGAACCCCCCGTGCACAGATCAAAACGCGCATGATGCCAGTGGCACGTCAGAATCCCGTCATGCACGCTGCCCCTGTCGAGCGGAAAACCCATATGCGGGCAGCGGTTGTCGAGCGCGTAAATCTCGTCCTCGTGATGCACCAGCACGATCACGTGCCCGTTCACTTGGACCGTATGCAGCCCCGTTTCCGTGACTTCAGCCACACTTGCAATGCGCTGATAAGCCTCAGCGCCAACTTTGGTCGCCATCCTTGGCCTCCTTATTGCCTATTACCCACTCCTTAAGCTGGGCATCAATCCCCACTGCGAATCAACAAGTGCCATCACCAACTATCCATTAGCTCTTCCTCAGTCAAAATGCTCCCTTGACTGAGACGGGCAAGGCCGTTTCTCTCTCCTCACTCCTCTTCACTCTCTCCTCGCTCTTCCCCTCTCCTCGCGCACAGCCGTCAGCGCCGCAAAGCCTACCACCGCCAGCGCCGTCCAGAACAGAAAGGGCGCCCCAGGACCAACTGATTCCAGTCCGTTTCCAAGCGGAGGCGCGACGACGGATCCAATCCGGGAGATAGCCATGATCAGACCGGTGGCCGTCCCGGCAAGAGCAGGGCCAACACCCCGCAGCTCGATGATCAGCGTCATCATCGTCGCCATGTAGCCGTCCCGCGTAATACCCGCGAAAAGAACCGCTAGCCACACAATGATCCCCTGCACGAACGAGAGGAGACCGAACCCGACCACTAACATCAGCGCCGACGCCAGCAGCAACGGGCGGCGCACCCCCATCCGGTCCGACAGCAGTGTAAACGGAACCGTGAACAGAAGGCTGGCGAAATGGAAGCTGGCTAGGGCGCTGTCCGCCGTGCTCGGCTCCCAACCCGCATTGCGTAGATAGAGCGGCAGGTAGCCAAGCGATCCCTGTATCGCCCCGCCGATGCCAAACATCGCCACCGCCAGCAGCCACACGTTGCGCAGACGGACCACCTGCAGCATCGAGTCGCGCAGCGAAGGCCGGTTCCCTAGTGCTGTGGCCCTTCCATCGCCATCGGGCCCAGGCCTTGTAAACGCCCACAAAATACCGACGATGACCGCCAGCACGCCGTAGAATAGGAGAACGTTGCGCCAGCCCCCCAGAAGCGGCGAAAGGAACGTCGCGCTGATCAGCGAGCCAAGCAGAAAGCCCAACGCCATGCCCGCCGACACCACGCCGTTCGCCATCCCCAGCCGCTTCCCTGAAAACCAGACGCCGCACGTCTTGTGCACATTCATCGGCGCCGCCATCGGAAAGAGCCCTGCCACCAGTACCGTGGCAGTCAGGCTGCCGTAGTCGCTGGCAAACGCCCGCGTCGCCCCCGTAACGCCGGCAAGCAGACAGGCGATCACCAGCATCCGCCTCGCGCCAATGCGGTCGCCAACTACGCCGCCGGTCAGGCTCATCGCAACGCCCAACAGCGAGGACGCCCCCCAGACGTATCCGATCTGCACCAGGTTCAGCGAAAGCTCAGTGCCGATCTCATCGAACAGGACCGGCAGCGACATCATAGGCATGCCCACCACGAGCGTGTGGGTCAATGCGGCCAGCACCAGAACATACCATCGGTACGCGCCTTCGGCAGAAGCGGGATCCGCGGTTGGCGGGGCCGCAACGCGCAGCGGATCAGACACTCGCCGTCGCTCCCCCGTCGATGAGGACCTCTGCGCCCGTGATGCTCGCAGCCCGGTCCGAGACCAGGAACAGGGCCATGTCCGCGATCTCGTCCGCCTCCGCCATGCGGCTCAGCGGCACCGACGCGATGCGGCGGGTTTTTGCCTCCTCTACCGAAATCCCCTGCGCTTCCGCCTCCTGGCGGGCGAGTTGCCGCGCCCGTTCCGTGTTCACGGGGCCGGGAGAGATGGCGTTGATACGCACGCCGTAGGGGGCAAGGTCCTGGGAGATCCCCTTCGTAAAGTTGATGATCGCAGCATTGGCCGTGCCGCCGGCGACAAATGACGGCGTGGGATTGTGCGCCGCAGCGCCCACAATGTTTACGATCCGTCCTTCCCGCCGCGCCTTCATCTGCGGCGCCAGCGCTCGCACCATCCGTATATATCCCAGCAGTTTCAACTCCCACGCACCCTGATAAGCGTCGTCGCTCAGGCTGTAGAAGTCACCGCTCGGCGCCGACCCGGCGTTGTTGATGAGGATGTCCACCTGACCCCAGGTTGATAGGGCGCGTTCGACGGCCCGTTCGACCCCTTCTGCCGTGCTCACGTCCGCGCTCACAGAGAGCGCCTTGGCGTTGCTCTCGGGCGCATGGTCCGCGATCGCAGTGAGACCTTGGGCCAGCCGGATTTCGTCGCGCGCCGCGATCAGCACGCTTACACCCTCCGCGTACAGGGCCTGCGCGCAGGCCAACCCGATGCCCGCGCTGCCGCCGGTGACGATGGCTGTCTTGCCCGAAAGATTGAGTTGCAAGGTCTGCCTTCTCCTTCAAGAGTGTTGTCCTGCAAGGTCTACCTGCGCAACGATGGTTTACGTAGAGGCCGCCCTCATCCGCTTCCTTCCCCCGCGTCCCCGTAGATCTCGCAGTCCGGAAAGGTCAGCGAGAAGCCGTACCAGCGCGCAAAGAGGTGCAGCGGCTGATCGGCCGGCAACTCGTCTCCCGATGGATCGTAAAGCCTGCCGTTGCGCACGATCGCGCCGTCTTCCAGACGCAGGTCGCTCCCATCCCATTCGGCATCCTGCCCATCGACGAAAAGCGGCGTCGGCGTGCCCGACACCGGATCAAGGTAGATCAGCACATTTCTGCTGTCGATAACGTCAAACAACACGCCGTCCCCCGCCTTGAGAACCTCCAGCGGATAATACCGGCTGACCCTCTCCGTCCACACCCCCAGCCCCATCTCCAGGCGCGGCCGCCGCGGGTCTTCCTCACCCATCGAACCCGCAAACCTCGGCGGCAAAAACCGTCCGTTGGTCAGTCGCACCAGGACCTTCATCAGGCCCGCCGCCAGACCAAAAGGCAGCGGCAGCCGCGACCGCCCTATACGCGCATCCGGGTACTGCGCCAGCGCCTGGTCCGCACGCATATGCCGCAGCGGCTCCAGTTCGAGACGCCTACCCTTGAGCGGCCCGTGCAGACATTCGCCCGTGACGTGGTCCCAATAAGACCCCGTCTGGTGGTCCCCCATCAACGACATGCCGTTATACAGGCCCCGCGTCGCAAAACTGTATGTCTCCCCGTCTATGACCGGCGTCAGACCGACGCCGCTGTTGCACGGTGCTCAGAACGTGGCCAGAAACGGTGTCCCGTTCCACTCCCCCTGCGCCACGTGGTGAAAGATCATCTCGCTGGTGAGCAGTGCCAGCGCCTCGCCCTCCCGCACCAGCACCAGCACCGGCGTCTCCCCGCGCACCTTCTTGCCGCCCAACGCGTCGGCCAGCCTCTCCGTCCGCCCCACAGCCAGCGGCCGGAACATGTCCCGCTTGCTCAGGATCGCCCGCTTCACGTCAAAGGTCGCAGCCGCGGTCAGTTCGGTTGTGTTCGCTTCCATCTTCAGCCCTTTCGCCAGTCGAACACGGAAAACCGGTCCTGTCCTGGGAAATTCGCCCCGGGGCCGGATCTCCTATTCGGTCGAAAAGCGGAAAATAGTAGTCTGCGTATACGCTTCGCCGGGCCGCAGAACGATCGACGGAAAGTGCGGCTGGTTCGGCGCATCCGGAAAATGCTGCGTCTCCAGGCAGAACCCGCCGCGGTGTGGAAAGACCTGCCCGCCCTTGCCCGGATTCGCCGCCTCCATCTGGTTTCCCGTATAGAACTGCACGCCCGGCTCGGTCGTCAGCACCTCCAGCACCCGTCCGCTGACCGGTTCCGTCACACGCGCCGCCAGCCGCAGCGTGCCCGGCTCCCCGTTGAGAACGAAGTTATGATCGTAGCCGCCGCCAAACCGGATCTGCTCGTCGTCCGCGTTGATGCGCGCTCCGATGGCAGTGGGCTGGCGGAAATCGAACGGTGTGCAGGTCACGTCCTGCACCTCACCTGTCACAATCAGGTTGTCGTCCATCGGCGTGAACGCGTCGGCATCGATCATGGCCACGTGGTCGTGGATGTTGCCCTTCCCGGCCAGGTTGAAATAGCTGTGATTGGTCAGGTTGACGATCGTCGGCGCGTCGCAGGTCGCATGGTAGTCGAGACGCACCTCGTTTTCATCGTTCAGGCTCAGCCTCACCGTCGTGTCCAGCGCGCCCGGATACAGATCTTCGCCGTCCGGGCTGTCGTGTGAGAGCTGCAGCCCGACCTCCCGCTCGTTCTGAAAAGGCTGCGCATGCCACACTACATTGCCAAAGCCGACCTCCCCGCCGTGAAGATGGTCGTCGTTGACGTTGCGCGCCAGCTGGTAAGTCACACCATCCAGCTCGAACCTTCCCCCGCGGATGCGGTTCGCACAGCGGCCCACCAGCACGCCGTAATAGGGGTGCCCGGCCAAATACTCGTCGAGCGTGTCAAAGCCCAATACTACATCGCCCGCCTCGCCGTTGCGGTCCGGCGTCGACAACGTGCGGATCAGCCCCCCGTAGTCGAGTACATCGACCTCCACGCCCCTGTTGTTGGCCAGCGAATACTGCCTGACCCCGTGCCCCCTCCCCGTCCTGCCGAATGCCTGGCTGCTTAGTCTCATTCCTCGTTATCCATAGTTTTTCTGCCGGTACTCCGCCAGCATCTGGTCCATCACCCACGACGTGCGCGCGCCGCTGACGCCCGTGCTCGGGCACTGCCCGTGCCCGTTCAACTCGTCCACTATCGTCTGGATCAGCGGCTGATGCACGTGGTCCGGCTGCGTAACCGGGATCTTCTCGGTCCCCGCGCTCGTCGTCAGCGCGATCGGGCTGGCATCGAAACAGACATAACCGATGCGCCCCTTCGTGCCTTCAATCTCCGTCCAGTCCAGGTTTTCAAAGCCGGAGAACATCCACGTCCCCGTCCCCTGCACGCCCGATTCAAACGTGAAGCTGCCGCACACAACGTCCTCGGCGTCGTAAAGCCCCGCCTGATTACCCGCAAAACCCTGCACACGGCTGATCGGCCCCAGCAGATAGTCGAGAAGGTCCAGCATGTGCGAGCCCAGGTCCAGAAAGAGGCCAGCGCCTGCAATCTCCGGGTCAACCCGCCAGCCTCTCTGGTCCGGAAACGCATCACTCGGCCTTGGCCGCTGATAATAGCGGACAAGCACAGACCTCACCTCCCCTATCGCGCCCTGCTCAATCAACTCCTGCACCTTGAGAAATTTCGGCAGCCGCCGCCGGTAATAGCCCACCCACAGCGGAACGCCGGCACCTTCGCAGGCCCGGATCATCGTCTGGCACTCTTTGTAAGTGCGCGCCATCGGCTTCTCCACGTAGACCGGCTTGCCCGCCTCCGCCGCCTTGCACGTGTACGACATGTGCGTGTCCGGCGGCGTGGCCACATAGACCGCGTCCACCTCCGGGTCGTTGATCAGCCTGTCGCCGTCATCGTACCAGCGGGCCACTACATGGCGCCGCGCAAAGTCGGCCGCCAGCGCCCCATTGCGCCGCATCACCGCCGTCAGCGCCGAGCCATCGGCCTTGTACAACCCCGGCCCGCTCTTCACCTCGCACACGTCCCCGCAACCGACGATCCCCCACCGAATCTTTGCCATCTCTCCATCCCCTACCCGGCTCACCGTAAATTGCCCAATACCTGCCAAAGATCACTCATCAGAGCCGTCACTGACCACTGACCACTGACCACTGACTACTGACTACTGACTACTGACTACTGCCCTCCCCGTGCCCGTGCACCGGTGTATGCCTGTGGAAAACGCCGTGCGCGTGCATCCGCTGGTGCAGCCGGTTATGCGCCGCCTCCAGCACCGCCCGCATCTCACGAAAGCGCTTGGCGTTCGGCCGCGGAGCGATCGTGTCCACATACGCAATCGCGCCCTCGATCTGCTCCAACACCGCCGACGAGTCCGGCTCGTTAAACAGCGGGCTGTCCTCCACCAGCGTCTGCACCGCGCTCGTATGCGCCGCGATCTCGCCCGCCTCGCCAATATAACTTCCGCGCACGCGCAACGCTATCCACGATGAAGCCGTAACCGCAACCTGCAAACTGCCCGACGCACTGTATTCGCCTTGAACGTCCACTTGGTCGACCACCAGCCCACCCTGTACGACCTCCACCTGCTCGATCGGCACCTGCACCGACTCGACACGCCAGTCGACGCCCACGCTCCCGCCGCCGGCCGGCAGCTGAACCTGCCCGCCCGGCGCAACGCCCTCAACCGTCAGCTCCGCAAGCGGACCGATCGTCATGAACGTATTGCCCGCCTGCACCGCCGCCATCCAGTTCT
>JAPPKT010000127.1 GCA_028819675.1 Caldilineaceae bacterium
TACCCTCTTCCTCGGCAAGGATCAGACCACGGCATTGGGTTTGGTCGCCAGTGTACGCCACCCCTGTTACCTTGTTTGGTTCGGCTGCTGGCAAGGCACAGAGTGTGCCTGCTCCCGGGTAGTACAGTGTTGTGGGGAACGCGTTCAAGGCCAGGCGCGGAACGCTTTTCTTTCAGGTTCCTGCTCTTGGAAAGAGGTTGACGGAAGGGGGAGCATCGTATAGAATTGTGACCACTTGGGACGGGTTCAGGTTGTAGTTTTCCAAAGCGAAACAGGAGTTTGCAATAATCGAGAGATTCCCTTATCATTCGGGACGCAAGCACCGGAATCCCCTCCAACCTTTGATTTGGGAGCATTGTCTCAGTTTGCAGTTGATGGTACAATCCGCGCTGATCCAGCCAGCGGGATTGATCATAGACGGACGTGTTTTCCGCACTCTTGCAGAAATCAATCATTACTCTTTTCCTTGACCGCCCTTAGGAGGTATGAAATGCTCAAACGACGTGTGAGGTTCTGGGCCGCTATAATGCTCATTGCAGTTATTGCTCTGTCGGGCTGTGCGCCGCGCGCCGGCCAGGGAAGTATCGAAGCGGATGCCGACCAATTGGTCATCGACCTGCCTGCGCTTGTGCTTGACTTTGGTGCGGACGGGATGGCCGCGATTGAGAACGCTGCCCTAGCCGACCTGGTGGGAACTCTAGGCGTAGATCTGGATCTGGCCGTCCCGGCTGAGATGGTCTTTATGTTGGAGGCCAGCAATATTCAGCACATCCAGGTGAGCAATACACCTGAGGGCTTGCTGCTTCTGGTCAACGGCCGCAGTATTCCGAATATCAGCTATGATGGCGATTCGCTGAATGCGCTGCCGGGAACGCTCAGCACATTCGGCATGGCCATCCCAATGGCAGACCTGCTCTTTGCGCTGGTGGACCGGATTGGGATTGGCGTGATTGCCCGCTTCCCGGTTGCGCCTGGAGCCGAGGAGATTCCGCTCTTCGTGGAAGGTGACAGCGAAGCAGCGATGGCTGCCCAGGCCGCGCAGGACGAGTTCCTGGCAGCCGTAGGCACGCCGCCGCGCATCAATCTACCGATTTTCTACGAGGCGGACGGCAGCTTCAGCATTGGCGACATGTCCATTGCTGAGATGAATGCGATGACCGGCGGTGCGCTTGGTGGTCTTGCCCTGACCATTGGTCAGATCGGTATGGCCGGGGCCCTGGGGATTTCGCAACTGGGTATCAGCACCAATGTCGACGGAATCACGATTTCCATTGACGGCGACGCATTGCCGACGTTGGACTGGTCAGATGGCAAGGCCAGCAACCTGATCGAACTGGTAACCAGCATCCCATTGCTGGACATGGCGATGCCGGGCATGGGTTCGATGATGCCCACGATTCTTCAGATTCTGCCGCTGGTGCAAGCGACAGAGTTCGACCTGACGTTGCATTTCTAGGTCGGCTATCGCCCGATCAGGCCTGGCGGATAGGAAGTCCTGACTAAGTCGGGCAGTTGTCAAGATTGAAAGGAAGAGGAGCGGCGATGAATTGCTGCTCCTCTTTTTGTATTGGCTGAAGTGGGGCCTACCGGGAGATTCAGCAGGGATTCAACATACTGACGGCGGCCTGATTGTTGCAGAATCGGCCGTTAGTGGGCGTTGCACAGGGCCCACGGCCTTACGGCAGACAAGGTGCAAGATTCTCGCGGCTTTTGTCTGACATCATCCTGCTTACAACCGGTAATGGATGTCGAAGGATCTAGGTAACTGATGAGGTGGGGCCGCTCATGTAGAGTTCGCCGGGTTCAAATCCGCGCGCTGCGTAGTAAGCCTGGGTGCCGGTGGCGGAAATGACGCTGATGCGCTCGAACCCTGCGTCGCAACTGATGCGCCTTGCTTCGTTCAATAGGCGCGTACCGACGCCAACGTGTTGGGCAGCACCCTTTTCTGCGCCGCCGATGGCCAGCGCCGGTCCGTACACATGCACTTCGCGAATCATGGCGTTGCCGCCAATCTCATCGAGGAAAGCCCGACTTCCGGCCGATGGCGACTTAGGCAGGCTCAACCGCAGAAATCCTGCGAGGGGAGCCCGCTCCAGGTTGGCGCGCGAGCCGTTGCCCTTGTTCTCGTCGACGACGACTTGCAGGAAATGCTCAACGGTTAAGTCAGTTGCGTAGGTGGTGACGGTCAGTCGCAATGCGTCTTCATGCACGTGCTGTCGCCGCACCTCACGGCAGCGTATGCAGCCGCAGCGATCACCGCGGCGCGCCAACTCCTGATGGACTACCTCGCGCAGATTGCTCGTCTTCACGCCGGCCTCGATGTGATGTGCCGGTATGTCGCGAAACAGGCGGTTGATGCGCGTGTAGGGCGGTATGGTCGGCTTGATGTCTGCCAGCAGCGATACCAGCTCGAATTCGGTATAGGGGGTATAGTCTCCGGCCTGCCACTTCTCGTGGAGTTCCGTACCGGCAATCAGGGAGCAAGGGTATATCTTGAGTTCATCGGGCCGGACGGCAGGATCATCGAAAAACCGGCGAAACGATTCGCGGTCGGACTCCGGTGTGGCCCCGTATAGGTTGGGCATCCAGTGCAGATGCAGTTTGAATCCCGCGGTTCTGAGCAGGCCCAGTGCGTCCTTTACCTCGGCGACGGTGTGGCCGCGCTTGTTCTTTTCCAGAACGTCGTCCTCCAGGCTCTGGACCCCGATCTGAACTTTCGTCACACCCAAACGGCGCAGGTGTCGAATCTCATCCGGTGTAACCCAGTCCGGTCGAGTCTCTACAACGAGGCCAACGTTGCGGTGGGCCGCCAAGACATTGCGCTCTTGTGCCTCCTCCAGCGTGGCAGACGGCAATTGTCCTGGGTCTCCGTACGAGTTCATGGCGTCAAAACAGCGGCGGACGAACCATTCGCGGTAGTCCAGGCCGTAGGCGCTCCATGTGCCTCCCAAGATCAGAAGTTCCACTTTGCTGGCGTCATGGCCGATGCTTTCGAAGGCGTCGATGCGCCCTAGAGTCTGTTTGAACGGGTCGAATCCGTCACGTTCGGCCCGCTGCGCACCGGGTTCGTCGAAAATGTAGCTTTTCGGCATTCGCCAGTCATCGGGGCAGAAGATGCACTGGCCAGGGCATCCAGCCGGTGCGGTCAGAACTGTCACAGGCGCGACGCCGCTTGCGGTACGTACAGGCTTCATGCGGATTCTGTCCAACAGGAGGGGGTCCGGTTCCAGTTCGCCTTCATTGATCAGGAGCCGAAAACCGGCCACCAGATCGGATTTGGCATAGAATCCTTTGCCGTCTTTAGGGTATCGGGCTAGAATGGAACGCAAGGATCGACTTGAGTCCCAATCAGATTCCTGCACGGCCAGGACTTCCCGGAAGATTGCCGACAGAGCGGTAAGATGGTCAGCCGGATCGAAGCTCCGTTTTCGCTGCCACTCCCGGGATGTCTGAATTACCTCGGCCGGAATCTCTTCCGGAGCCAGAATACGTTTCATGATGGTGCAAGGACATTCTGAATCGCGGCGGCAGCAGGATGGCAAGCCGACGACTGCAGCAGGAATGGACCCACTGACCCAGGACAGTTTGGTTTCGATAAATCGCCGATTCTATGAGAAGGCGGCCCAGCATTTCGACGCAACGCGCCAGAACTGGACCCCTGGACTCCGGGCTATTTTACCGTATTTCAGGACCGCCGGAAAGGAAAGGCTGTCGGTGTTGGATGTGGGCTGCGGCAACGGCCGCTTTGCTCGGCTGCTTGAAGATGCAGGTATCTCCGCATCCTACACAGGCGTGGATGGAAGCAGGGCCCTGCTTCGACTCGCCGGAGAGGCGACCGCGGGCCTCAAAGGCGTGGAATGTGATTTCACGGAGGCGGACCTGGTGGATGCTGGCTGGGCGCGTGTTCTCAGGAAGGGCGAGGGCGCCGGGAACCACGGCAGCCGCGGCACCGGCGAATTTTCGGAAACGCCACGCTATAGTGTAGTGCTCTGCACGGCAACCGTGCACCACCTGCCAGGGTATGCGCTGCGCCTGCGACTGATGAGGGACCTCCTGCATTTGAGCGCAGGCTATGTCATTCTTTCCTTCTGGCAGTTTCTAAGCAGTGAAAGGCTTCGGAGCAAATTGATCGACCCAGGCACTGTTGGCATCAGCGCCGCCGACTTAGAGCCCGGTGACGGACTCCTGCCATGGCGTCAAGGCATCCGATCGGTTCGCTATGTTCATCAAGTCGATGAGGCCGAGCTGAGACAGCTGGCCGCAGACTCGGGACAGACTGTCCTGCATACATTTCGCGCCGACGGCAAAGAGGGAGACCTGAACCTCTATGCGGTTTTAGGCCGCGCCGAGTCGGATTCGGAGAATCACTGAGCCAGACCGAGAGACGAAGACCTACGCACTGCTGACCTTTCACAGATCCGGGCAACTTGCGCCATGCAACCAGACAAGAGAACGCAGACGATACTGGACGGATTTGGCACTTACTTCGAGGGCGAAGCGACCCATCTTGCTATTGCCCCGGGCCGGGTCAATCTGATCGGAGAGCATACCGACTACAACGATGGATTCGTGTTGCCTGTGGCCCTGGACCGGGACGTGAGGGTTCTTTTTCGGTCGCGCGATGACGGTCGCATACGACTATACGCACTTGAGTTTGATTCGTGGGCAGACTTCGAGATCGGGTCCAGGAAGCGAAACAGTCAGTTGTGGCCCAACTATGTTCAGGGCGTAGGCCTGGAGCTGGCCGACCTTGGTATTCAGCTGCGGGGATTAGAAGGGATTGTCAGCGGAAATGTACCGAGGGGAAGCGGTTTGAGCAGTTCGGCTGCGCTGGAGATTGCGGCGGCAAAGGCGTTTCTGACAGCGGCCAACCAGATCCACGCGCTTACCGGATCTCAGATCGCCAGGGCAGCTCAGAAGGCCGAGAACGAATTTGTGGGCGTCAACTGCGGCATCATGGATCAGTTCATCAGTACACTGGGAGAAGAGGGGCACGCACTGTTGATAGACTGCCGCAGCCTGGACTACCGGCGAGTACCCTTCCCGGAAGGCGTGTCTCTGGTGATCGGCAATACCAAAGCAAGCCGTTCTCTTGCCGGAAGCGCCTACAACGAGCGTCGAGCACAGTGTGAAGACGGAGTCCGCCGACTTCAAGCGGTATTGCCGGACGTAACGGCTCTGCGTGATGTGAGCGGCGACGAGCTGGAGGCCCACAGATCGCTACTACCCGACACTGTCTACCGCCGCTGCCGCCATGTGGTAAGCGAAAACGAACGCGTGCAGAAAACTGTTGACGCCCTTGAGGGGGGCGACTTTCACAAGGTTGGACGGCTGATGGACGCCAGCCACGAGAGCTTGCGTGACGATTACGAAGTAAGCAGCGAGGCGTTGGACCGGATGGTTGAATCGATGCGAAGCCATCCCGGATGCCTAGGCGCCCGCCTCACAGGGGCTGGGTTTGGCGGATGTGCGGTGGCTCTGGTGGAGGCCGGGACAGAGAAGGATGTGCGAGAGGCGATCCAGGAGGCGTATGCCAAGGCGATGAACCTATGGCCGGAGGTATACATTAGCCCGCCAAGTGCCGGCGCGCGAGTGCTGCCTCTGATTGCTGGAGAGAGCGATGAACGACCGTCACAGCGGTGAACGCAGCCGCCCAGATCTCGGCGCATCCGGCCCGCTGGCATATGACAGTGCAATGTTGTCGTGGGATTACGTCGATTGTCGGATGCGCGATGCTCTGAACTACTGGATTGCCAGTGCAGGAAGTGATGGAAGGCCCCATGCCGTGCCGGTTTGGGGCGCCTGGCTGGAGGATGTCTTCTACTTCGTGGGAACGGGCAGGAAGGTACGAAATCTGCGTGCCAATCCGCGGGCTGTCGTTCACCTGGAAAGCGGCGACGACGTGGTTCTCATTGAGGGCAGCTTCGAGGAGATAGGACAGCCGAGCCGAGATTTGCTCCGACAGGTGGACGAGGAGTTCATCCGCAAGTACAAGACATATCGCCCCAGTGAACATCTGAATGATCGGAGCAAGTCCAACTTTCCGCCAGAGGGCCTGTTTGCGGTCGTTCCGGAGCTGGTTATCGCGTGGAGCGGCATGGCAAGCGACGCCACTCGCTGGAAGTTTCGCGCACGTCAGTGAAAGCCAATTCCCCACACTTGACCTAACTCCTCTCGTTTGATCGCGATTTTGGGCCACACGCCTCACTCAGCAAAGGAAGGCAGAATTGCCAACGCTTACCGACTATACGCAGTTCGATGGTGTCCATTGGGAGACGGGCACGGTCAGAAACTATCTTGACTATTGCGGGGCGACGGCGCCGCATACGGGTAAACCGTATACTGAGGCGCTGTTGATGGGGATCAGCGGCGGTGCGGTGATGGGGTATTTCGTCTTTGCATACCAGGGCATTGACCCGCACGCCCGCATTCTCACCCGCAACACGTTCGACCCGATGGAGACGATGCTGCAACGTCTGGGGGCAGAGCCGAAAGTGCGCCAGACGGCAAGCGCAGAAAAGGCGGTGGGCAATCTGGTTGATGTACTGGAAAGCGGCACGCCTGCCATTACGTGGGCTGACGCGCTCAGCCTCCCTTACGAACCGCATACGTACGAGTTTGATTTTCCACATATGCAGCCGGTGGTCGTCTACGGGTATGACGACGAGGCCGATCGTGTCTCGATCGCGGACCGTTCGCGCGTGCCATTGTTTGCCACGACGGGTCAACTGGCCGCAGCGCGTTCAAAGGTCAAGAAGGTGCGGCACCGCGTCATGACCCTTGCGTTACCAAATTCCGATATGATTCCTGAGGCCGTGGAGGCGGGCATCCGAGACTGCATCCAGCTGTTTACGGAAAAGCCGCCAAAAGGCGCCCGCCACAATTTCGGATTCGCTGCCTACCAGCGGTGGGCCGATGCACTGCGAAAACCGAAGATGAGGGGCAGCTGGGACAAGGAGTTTCCGCGCGGCCGTAAGATGTACGCCGGTCTGGAGTCGGTCTTCAGCGATACGCACACCTATGGCAAGGAAGGATTTGCAGAGAGGGACGTTTTCGCAGATTTTCTTGATGAAGCTGCACAGATTCTGGATCGATCAGTCTTGCGTGAAGCCGGGAAGCAGTTTCGAGAAAGCGCTCTGGCGTGGCGCGACCTGGGGAAGATGTTACTTCCGGACAGTGTTGCTTCGTGGGCCGAGGCGCGTGAGCTCATGCTGGAGAATCAGCGGCTCTTCCTGGAGCAGGGCGGAGAGGCTTATGAGGCGGGGCAGGCCAATGCCGAACGACTGATTGAGATTCGACGGGAGATGGAAGCTGATTTTCCACTCTCCGACGAAGAGGTGATCAATTTCAGGGATCAGGTTGCCGAGCAGGTTCTGAGAATCAGCGCGACGGAGGAACCGGCCGTGGCAGCCATGAAGGAGGCAATGGAGTGAGAGAGGTGGAGCCATAGACGCATAGTTCAGGCTCCGGCAGCAATTTCCGGACTGTCATCTACCCGACGCAGTTCTGGAATCGTTGCGGCAACGGTTGAAACGAGCAGTGCGGCCAGCGCAACCTCTGCCCCGACGGCCAGGGGCGCCCCGAATGCGTCGGCAAGAACGCCTGTTTGGAGCCTCCCAAACGGACCTGCCCCTATAGCCACTGCGATGGCTCCCATCGCCTGTCCCCGTCTTTCGTCAGCGGCGGCAAGCAGAACGATGGAGCTCTGCATGATGCCGAAGCAGGCGTGCCCTATCCCCACCAAAAGAAGCAAAGCCCACGAGACGGCGAATACGGAGCTGGTCGTGAAGGAAAGCAGCGCCAAGCAGTGCAGAAGCGTGCCGGCTACGAAGATCCATCCTGCGCTTGTGAAGCGTCTGGCCCAGTTGACCAGGAAAAGGCCGATAACGTTTCCGATTCCTACAGATGCGCCGAGATAGCCAAGCCCCACCGGACCCTGGCCCAGGACATCGCGCGCAAACACGGGAAGAAAGTTCATATAGGGAAAAGCCAGCATGTTCATGACCATCGTGATCAGGGTTACGGCCAGGATAGGCTGGTTTTGCCGGACATAGAGGACGCTGTCCCGAATCTGTGCCAGAGGCGAAGCGCTGGTGGGCGAGGACGTGCGAGGAATCGGCTGTCTGGAAAGGGCACGCAAGAGCAACAGTGAGATCGCGGACAGGCCGCTCAGCGTCAGGAAACAGCCCAAGACATTGAATGCATCCAGTACAAGCCCGGCGAGAAGAGGGCCGAAGGCGCGTGCGACGCTCATGCCCAGATTCTCCAGCATCAGGGCGTCAACGACACGCGGGCGCCCTACGAGGTCGGGGATGAGAGCGCGGCGGGTCGGCCAGTCCATGGCCCAGGCACAACCGAGGGTCAGAGAGATAACCACCAGGTGCCAAATGGCGAGCAGTCCGACCGCTAACAGCAAGGCAACGGTCGCGTACATGCAGAAGGTGAGCGTCTGTGAAGCGATGACCAGAGGGCGGCGGCCGATGCGGTCAGCCAGCAGGCCGCCAAAGCCGCCGACGAGCAGAGAGGGAATGGAACGGCAGAAGCCGACAAGGCCGACCAAGCCGGCCGAGTCGGTAAGCTCGAGCACCAGCCAGCCTAAGACGATCATCTCCATGTAGTGGGCCAGCCACCAAAGTGTGCTTGAACCCAAGAGAAGGCGATAGTCGGTATTGGCAAGCGTCGTCCGGATCCCGGACTCGGGCTGAAGGATGCGCTGGAAACGCCTGGAGAGATCAGTCCACATCTAGCCCTTGAAGCCCCAGCACCCGATAGGCGAATTTCAGATGGGTTTCCTGCAGGTGTTCGGCCGTGGCGGCGCTTGTGAAGCCGTGGCCGCCGTCGAGCCAGACCAGCGTGAAGTCTTTCTTTGACGCCTCCATTTTGTGGGCAAAGTGCTCCATTTGGCGCGGCGTGGCGCGGCTGTCGCGGCGTCCCTGAAAGATCAGCAGCGGCGCCTGGATGGCAGCGGCATGCGTGAGGGGTGAACGGTCGCGGTACAGGTCAGGCTTGTCGGAAGGTGTGCCGCCGAACATCATTCGCGCCCAGCCCTGCATGGCAGCTGAAGAGTCCTCGTAGTTCATCGTCCAGTCCACGATAGCCACTGGAGCAATGCCGCCGGCCCAGAGTTCTGGCTCCTGCGAGAGTGCCCATACGGTCAGAAAGCCCCCGTAGGAACCGCCCTCCAGCAGGATGGTGTTCGGATCGGCGATGCCTTCGTCGATGAGCCAAAGGCGGGCCGCCAGCATGTCCTTCAGCTCCCAGCGGCCTACATCACCGTTTATCTTTTCCTGGAAATCGCGTCCGAATCCTGTCGAGCCGCGATAGTTTACTGTGAGAAAGGCAAAGCCGTGGTCGAGCCAGGCCTGGCTGATAGGGTCGAAGGCGTTGGAGACGGCGCCGCTTGGTCCGCCGTGGACGTGCAGGATTGTGGGGTAGGGACCTTCGGAAGCGCCGCCTGAGGACGGAAGGCCCAGCCAGGCCTGGACGGTTGTGCCATCGGAACTGGGAAAACTGACAGAACGCCAAGGGCGGCCAGGCGGGCAGTCGCTAACTGGCAGTACCGGCTTGGGGGGACCAGATCCTGTCAGCGAAAGCAGTTGAGATGGATGCGCGGCATCGCTCCACTGCGCCCACACTGTACCGTCCGGGGCGAAAAAGCTGGCCGCGGTTCCCGTATGGTAGGGCCCAGTGCGGCCGCGAAAGGTCCCCGGCAAGTGTTGAAGCGGCAGCAGCTTTTCGTCGTGCAGATCGTAGATGAAGAGCCCTTGGTGTTCCTCTGTTTTTGTCTGGACAAGCAGTTTACAGCCATCGGGCGACCAGTCCAAAGGCAGAGTCGATCCTTCGGCAGAAGGCACCGGCAGGTCGCGCCGGTCGTTGGTGCGCGGGTCCCAAAAGAGAGGCTGCAACGCGCCGCTGGCGGTTGTTGTGGCAAGAAGCCGGTCATCACCACGAAGCGGCGAGAATTGAACGGGCTCAACACTGTAATCGAAGCCGTCCCACAGTTCAGCGACTTGCTCACCCGACTTTGTGTCGAAGACCAGGACTGTGTAGCGCCGGCTGTGGGGGGCCCGGTGCGTCGACTTGACTACGAGAAGGCTTCCGTCATAGGAAAGGTGACAGGCCCAGGTCTCCTGCAAGGCCGTGTAAACGAGTTTGGGCGTAGAAGGTACTCCGTCCGATTCCAGTGGAATGCAGTAGAACCAGTAGCGACCGTCGTAGACGGCGTCGAAGGCGAGGCAGGCGCCGTCGCGGCTTACATCGAAGCCGCGCAAGGTATACGGTGGCAGTTCGGGCGTCAGGTCTTCAGCCGGGCCGCCCGCGTAGGGTACGCGGACAATATGGCCCAATTCACTGCCTTTATCGTCTTGCAGGTAGTAGAGGAAGTCGCCGTTGGGACCCAGCCAGCCATAGGAAGGCGTCTCGCTTCGGGGGAGTAGTGGACGCAGGTCGCCAGAGGTAGTGTCCCAGGCGAAGATTCGTTTTATTGGACTTTGCATGCTGGCGTGGACTATTCCACGCGGCGGGTTATTTGGGGCAACATAGACGTAACCCAAGCTATTGGAGCGGAAACGTTGGCGCCAGGGCGCGTTGTCGTCAAGCTGAAGTGGGGAAACCATAGGCGTTCTCAACAGATGGTGAGGGTTGTCCTGACCCGAGCAGCCGGTCAGCACCAGCCAACGTCGACTTGGGATATTCTCCTTTGTTCCGTCGGGTATCCTGTCTGAGAATGGAGGGGCGGATAGTGTGAAGAATTGTACATGGGCTTGGAAACGCACGCAACGAAAGCTTGCTACCAAAGCCCTGGTAGTTGATGCCTGGCGAAGCAGATGACATAATGGGAAGGATGAACGCAAGAGTCAGAGCTAAGTATGTAACAGGCACCGTGAGAGAAACTGGCGAGCGGACGTATGTACTGGCGATCACCCTTGTTGCCGCCGGCCTGCGCTTCTACCTGATTGACGAAAAGAGCATCTGGCTGGACGAGTCCTTCAGTGTTTGGATCGCCCGCCACAGTCTGTGGGAGGGCTGGCGATGGCTCATTGATGTGGACCAGCATCCGCCGCTCTATTACAGCCTGCTACATGTTTGGATATGGATCTTCGGATCGCTGGAAGGCGCGGTGCGAACGTTGTCGGCACTGGCGTCTGTGCTGACCATTCCGGTGTTTTATGCTGCCTGCCGGCGACTGCTTGACAGCCCGACGGCAGCTATTGCCGTCCTCATTCTGGCAGTTTCACCGTTCCACGTGCAGTTCGCGCAGGAAACGCGCATGTATGCGCTGCTTACGCTGGAAGTGGCGTGCGTGATCTACTTCCTGGCGCGGTTGATGACGGCCCGAGTACCAAAGGGAAGGGACTGGGTAGGGCTTGCGGTGTCGCAAGCACTGGTGATGCTTACCCACAATACGGCAGCGGTATATCTGCCGGTTGCTCTGAACGCGGCGGCAGCCTTGATCTACCTGCTCTTTCCCACGGGAGTTGGAGGCGGAGCAGAGAGGCGGGGACAAGAGGGCGGGCAGGCGCGTGCAGTGGGTGACGAGGAGTCACTGGATGGCGGTCCTGTTGCGGGGCCGTCCGGGCAAGGCAGTGAGATAAGGCATTCGACTGATGACGCCGGCGTGGAAGCCTTCTGGAAGAACTGGGTCAGATTCCAGGGATTGGCCGTTCTTTTGTGGCTGCCCTGGTCAGTGCCTTTCATCATACAGGTGATCGACGTTGGTTCAGGATTCTGGCTGCCACCCCCGTGGCCAGACCTGGTACTGGATACTTTTCGCAACTTCCATTTCGCCTTTCTGCCGTCGGATCTCCCGGTGCGTCCCGTCTTGATGTGGGGCTATTCGTTTTTGGCCGTACTGGGGCTGACTGGGCTGCTATTCGGGTTGGGTTCGCCGGCGCGTGATTGGCGGCGGAATCGGTGGGAGCGTCAGATTGAGAGACAGGAGTTGGGCGATGCGGGCACAGTGTCGCTTGATGGTGACAGAGCTGCAATTCTGATCGTGTGTCTCTTTCTCGTTCCTCACATCGTGGCGTTGCTGGTAAGTATGCGCAGTCCGATCTATGCGGAACGGCCGCTGATATGGACGACGCTGCCCTATTTTGTTCTTGTATCCGCCGGAATTCGTGTCATAGGCGGCCCACTGAGACGCGGCATTTTGCGCTTGCTCGCTCTTCGACGGGGACCCAACTTAGCTGGATTTGTGTCAGCCTTGAGGCTGGGTACGTTGCTGTTACTTCTGGCAGCCATTTTGGGGCTAAGCGGTCTTTCCCTGAACGGCTACTATTTCTGGTTTCAGAAAGAAGCTTGGGACGAGGCGGCTTCTCATATTGCGGAGCAGGTGCGTCCCGGGGAGGTGATTGTTTTCAATGCCACCTGGGTACAGATTCCTTTTGCGTACTACTACGAACGATATGAACTCGACACGGTATTGAAAGGGTTGCCTGTGGACCTGTTTGACAGTGGCGAGTTGGAACCGACGATGGAGGAGTCGGACATTCCCCGGATCCAGGAAATTCTCGAAGGTCGAGACCGGGTCTGGCTTGTATATTCACACAACTGGTACTCGGACCCCGAGGGCATCATCCCGCGCGAGCTGGGCAGGATATTTGGGGAGTCCGAGCAGGCCGACTTTGAGGGACTTCAGATTATCCTTTTTTCTGGCAGGTAATAGGACTCTTTGCGATAGTCTGACCTGGCACTGACAGGCCCATATTGTAGTTATATCACGTGGGAGACTTAGTTTCGTGAGGCCTCCACGGCCGTGTGGCTACTGAGAGGGCACCCACAAGGGGCGCCCCTACGGGGGGATGCGGGCTTGGGCACCCACAAGGGGTGCCCCTACGGGGGAATGCGGGCTTGGGCACCCACGAGGAGTGCCCCTACGGGGTGGTGATGTCGTTTACGAGGTCAGTGGACGCAGACGAAGTTGCTTCCCAAGGCCCCAGAAAAGGGCAATCCCCATGAGAAACAGCGTTGGCAGCCACTCCACAAGGCGCACCCAATCCAGATCGCGCAGGTTTTCGGGGTTGATGTAGGTGACATAGGAGAGTGCTACGCTTCCGCTGAGCCAGAGCCAGGGAAGGGGCACGAGCCAGAGTCTCAGTGGCTCGCCTTCGCCGGGCGCCAGCAGGGGAAGGAAGGGCATCAGAGCCAGCAGATACCAGGGGTGAACGGTCGTTGCAAGAAGCAGGTAGCCGCCAAGAGGAACTGCCATCCAGCGGAGGGTTGCTCTCAGATTGGATTTGAAGTGTCGGAACTGTCGCCACACTCCCAGGAGGAGCAGAAACATCAGGAAATAGGAGATTTCCTGGGCTTGCGCCATCGGGTCGGCGATACCCATGCTTTCGAGCCAGTTTTCCAGCCAGCGGAACAGACCGCTATTGAAATTCCACTGTGCGTTGTAGATGCGTAGTGCGCCGAAGAGACCCCGCCCGTCCCGCTCGCCGCTCAGACCCCAGCCAGCTCTCAGTGCCGGCGACACCAGCATCCCAATAGTCAGATAACCGTACAGCAGACGGCTACCCCAGTTCCAGCGCCACCAGAATATTGGAGTCAGAAAGACGGGGATCAGTTTGGTCAGCGTGGCCAATGCCAGCAGCGCGGGCGTCAGTAGAGAGAATGAAGGTCTTCCAGAATCTGAAATTGACCTCCCCGCGTGGCTAGCATCGCCACTTGGGGTTGCTGTTTTTGCCAACGCGTAGACCGCCATCATGGTTAGCAGTACCATCAGCGAATCGACGTGTGCTCCCTGGGCTGTCTCTACCACAACAAGCGGGTTCCACAGGTAGATCAGCAGTCGGTGGGTGGGTAACCCGACGGCAGCCAGCAACCTGGAGAGGATGAACGCGGTTCCGAGATCGAAGAGAACGGCGGCGACCTGAAAGGAGTCGGGATCCAGAGGGTAGAAGAGGGCGATGACGGCGAAAAACCATTGGGCCGCAGGCATATAGGGGCTTGCCATCCAGGCATGATTGGCCTGGGACCGAAACGGTACGTCAAGCCAGTCCAACTGAGATGCATCAATGGGGTAGGCATAGGGACTTACGCCGTTGGCTGTGACGTAGCCATCCCACATATAGCGGAAAACATCCGAAGAGAGAGTGGGGAATGTTTGGAGCAGGAGCCACCTGAAAAGGCAGCCCCCAATCCAGATCCATACCAGCAGGTAGAACTGATTGACACCGGAATGCGTCTTGGCGCCTGCCATGCCGCGGCTATGCCACCATCTCTCAAGCCAGAAGATCGAGAAAGCGTAGGCGGCAAACGCCAGACCAAACCATAGGAGAAACTCCGCAACTTCGGTCGTACCCAGGTTCCCGTGGCGAATTTGCATGGAGACCATGCCGCCGTAGGCCAGGGTTGAGAGGAGCAGGAGGGAGAGAGGGGGGGACCAGAACCTCAGAGGTGTCATTCTGGTGAACGATCCCGGGGCGACGGCGATTGGGCAGGAATCCTGTATACGCCCTGTAGTGTGGTGCCACCCGCGTTGGCGATCAATGCTTCTGCCAGATTCTGGGTCCTGACGGCGAACTGGGTAACTGTGTCGTAGCGGGGCAGATCGCCGGTGACGTCTTCATTGAAGTAGATGTCGGTACTGTTGGCTATCGCTTCGGGCAGCCCGTTGTAGCCGTGTATCAGTCCGAGCAGGCCGGCGGCGGTGGCCATGGTGTTGTCGGCGTCCCAGCCGGCCAGCGCGGCAATCTCGACGGTGCGGAGGATGTCACTCTCTCCATATAGAAGGGCCATGACAGTGACGGCAAAGTTTACACGCGAAGCCCACCACATGGGGTCGGTGTCGTACTCGTCCCGGATCAGCTGCCGCGTCAGGCGCCAGTCTTCAGGGTTCTGCTGATGCCACAGAACCACATTGTCCACGATGGGAGCGATGATGGCTTGGTCTTCAGTCAGTTGGCGCGCAGCGGCGATCAGAGCTGGAACGTCATCTTCAAAGAAGGCCAGGCTGTAGAGCGCGGCGAAAAAGACGCTGGCCTCGACCGCGGGTCCGCTGTTGGTGACCTGGGCGAATCGTTTAGCGTAAGTCGAGGCGACTGCCGGCATCCCCGGAGCCAACATACCGAACAGCTCGGTCTGGAGCTGGGCGTCGATCGACCAGGCTCCATCGGGGTTGTTCTCGGCGTTGCCGGTCTCAGGGGGAAGGAATCCTTCTTCCATCAGGTCGCGGGCGCGGCGCGTCGATACCCAGATGTCATGGTTCAGGTGATCGACCCATTCCAGGCGAATCTCTTCGGCAGTGGGATCGAGTCCGTGCGTTTCGAGAATGTGGAGGTCCACCCATTCGACGTGTGTATCGTCGTCGGTCGACCATTCTTCGAAAAGAGGCGGCGAGAATGATCCTGGCGGTCCGGGCTCTTCGATGTAGACGCCTTGCAGATCAAGGCCGGCGTGGTTAGCGAACATCGTCGCCTTCCAGGCACCGTAGACTTTGTCGTAATAGTTGTCTGCTGAAATTGTCTGAAACTGCGGTGCAGGCTCCGGACGAGTCAGGCCGACCAATATAACGATGATCAGCCAGATTGCTGCAGCAAGGATGAACGTTCGCCTTTCCATTCGTCGATTCCCGGACTAGAAACAAAGGGACCAAAGGTGTCATGGCAGTATACCTGAACATGAATGCCCAGAAAACTTGGCGGCGAATTGGCGGGTGCATTCCAGATTTGTGGTGGGAACATTCTGGTTGAGAATCAGCGCCAGCAGCGGCTGAAATTGTTTGCCGGCTTTTGGGAGAGTTCGAGGGCAGGCACAAGGCCGGCACTTACGGGGATCCGATGGAGATGGCGGGACGTGGTCTGGCTAAGCATCTTCTACCAGGCACCTGTCACCAATAGCGACACCCGGACGACCATGCGTGTTGTAGGAGAGGGGGCGTTGGGGGGGGGGGGCCCCCCCCCAAAGGGGGGG
>JAPPKT010000133.1 GCA_028819675.1 Caldilineaceae bacterium
ACTTGGTTGGATTTTGGTAAAACAGGCCATTTTGCAGCAACATCCGAAACGGACTTTCCCCTCGCTTCGCGGCCTTTGGCGGGGATACTGGGCCGGCCTGCGCAGACGAATGTAGTAGGCGAACTGTGAAGATGGAGGTACCGTCCTCTCGCCTGCCTTCGACAGATTGTGTAAGGACCGAGGGGCAGCCTGCTGAGAATACGGGCAAGAGGGTGCCCCGGCCCAATGAGGGTAATTTTCTTTGGGTCACAGCTGATGCAAGACTGCCCATTGCCTGCTGTCACCCGTCTACAGAGCTTGGATTGCGCTTGTTTGAACTCCTGCTCCCACGCGTTTGACACTGGCAGTTGCCTAGGGCAAGGCTTGTCAGAATTCCTCAGGCAGGGAAATGAGCAGAAATAGTGCCAGAATGACACCTGACACAGTCCTCAGTAGAGTTGGCCTGTACCGCCTAGTCGATTCCGTAGGACGCCTTCAAATGCCAATACAGTAAGTTTGTCGCCGCTACGTCCTGTGAGCCCACTACGTTGAACACTGGACCCACAACGGAAACAGACTTTTAGAGGAGATGCCCAAGATCTTTATGGAGGGTGCTTAAGTCCTCAAAAGAACTGAACCCTTGACCGGAGACGGAACAATGCAACAGATAAGTCTTAAGGCCTCTAAAATGAAGATACTGTTGAAAGCGAGGCGAGTTGAGAGTCAAATTGTACCAGTGGAGCAGGAGTTATAACTTGCATCACCCGGTTTTCGTCAGAATCACCACTTTTTGGATTGCTAGGCTAGGCGCCACCAGACCAACAGGGGTCGGGATCCTTTCGGTTGTGCTGGCTCTGTCAGTTGCCTTAACTTCCTTGGTTGCCACCGCGACCAACGGCATCGCCATCGCTCCCGATTCAGTGAGATACATTGCGGCTGCACGAAATATGTCCGCCGGTAATGGCTTGACTTTGTATGATTCCTCTCCCCTGCTTCTCCAAGCACCATTATTCCCAGTAGTCCTCTCACTGATAGAACGGCAATTAGGGCTCGACCCCACAGTAGGTGTTCGTTACCTGAACGCCGGACTATTCGGACTTATTGTTTACCTCTCTGGCCTTCTGTTTCGGCGCCGCCTGATCAGGCCGTCAACTGTCATCTTTGGTATGCTGGCCGTTTCGCTGTCCCCGGTCCTTTTCCGCCTCTCCACTTTCGCCCTTACTGAACTGCTCTTCATATTCTGGACTCTAGTCTTCCTACTTCTTCTAGAAAGCTACCTGATTGAGAGGTCAGTCAAGCTTTTACTTCTCCTTTCAGTAATCACCAGCCTTGCAACAATGACGCGCTACACTGGCACCTTTTGCGCCGTGACGGGGGTAGTGGCCATACTCTATCTTCACAAAGGTCCACTGCACTCTAAGTTGACCCACCTTATCGTGTACTGTGTAATTTCGGCGGTTCCGTTGGGGGCATGGGCAGCTAGAAACTTCGTCTTGGCCAACACGTTACTGGGCCACCGCGATCCGTCGACTTTTCCACTCCACCATAATCTTTACTTTCCACTGGTCAGAGTCTTGAGCTGGATTCTACCTTTGGACTATCTCGCAGACAATCTTGAGTCTACCAAGGCGCACTTTGTTTTGGGTTCGATTGCTGGATTCTTACTTGGCTTGCCTTGGTCACCAGGAAACTTTCGCCAGGTGCTGAGACCTGCCTTCCGCCGGATCGGTCCTGAGCTTCTCTTCACTGGAATCTACTTAACTCTACTGGTCCTCGTTTCCACATTCACTGCACACGATGGAATCAACCACAGGCTAATGTCTCCAGTTTACGTGCCATTTGTTCTCATCGTTCTCTTCATTGTTGAACAGAGATTGGCCGGAACGGCAGCAGAGTTCTCGATTCGATTATTCGGCTATACCGGGATCTTGAAAGTGCGGCAACTGACTTACGTCATTCTGTACTTGTGGTTGGCGATTCCGTCATTGCAAGTAGCACACACAGCCGCGGAGCAAATGCGGACTGGCCTTGGATTCAGCCATATCAGCTGGAGAACAAGTGAAACGGTCAGCTACTTGCGAGAAGAGATACTTTCTAACGATGACGATTCTCCGCTCTACAGCAACTACCCGGATGCCATCTACATTCTCTCCGGCGCCTCTGTATCTTTTTCACCCGCGGCTACAGGTTACGCTTCCAGCGAGCCCAGAAGGCCAGTTTCTTCCATTGTCGGCACCTGGCCTGGTCCGCAACCGGCCTATCTTGTATGGTTCCACGACACCATAAGAGTTTATCAATTTGAGACTGCAGAGTTGGAGCAAGTAGTAGAGCTTTCAGTTGTGGCGGAACTGACGGATGGAACTATCTATAGGGTTTCAGCCAGGTGACAAATACCTCCTCTGTTGAAAGGAGAAACATTCAGGTGACTGAACAGAAGTTAGTTTTCTTGGCAACAATGTAACCAGTTGGCTCCTGAGCACAGGCTTTACAACAGGAAACCATTACTGGTCAGTTGTCTGAGCTATCAATCAACACAAAATGCGACAGTGCGGTCAATTTGAGAACTTGGCCACCCTTCCAGACTCCACCGCGAATAGGCCGTCACTGGTTCTTCATCGTAAGAGCAGGCCAGCCGGAACAAAGTGAGACTGCAGGCGCCTTCAGGGGAACCCCGCCCCTGTCAGATAGTCACAAATTGGCTAATGCTTGACTCTTGGAACAATGATCTTCAGTAAGTGTCCGCCTCCATCCTGAGAATAGGAATCACAATTGTCGCTGGAATAAATGCCTCTCAGGTGGGCTCTCCTTACAGGGAAAAGGTTGGTTTGTCCTAAACGGAGAAGTAAGTTCTTTCCGCCAGTTTTACGTATTGGAAACATGATCGCCTGCGATCTTGACCATTCAGGCGTGAATCCTGATCTCGGAGTGAATTTACCCTTGTCACCTGACTCCTCGACCGAGGCTGAAGTTGCCTAAGGCCGCGCCGCTACAAGGCCTGCTTCTTCGTCAAGAACTTTCGTCCTCCTGTTCTATCCTGGCTTCTGACAGAGAATGCAGGCTGAGAATTTCTGGAGAAGGCCATGATGTGGACATCCTCAATGTGTTATCCCCTTTTTTGGTAGGACTTGTAGCGGTGAAAACTGACCGGCCCGTAAGGAAGGAGGCAATCGACCAACTGTGAAGATCGCAGTCCTTTCCTCCCAACTGCCCTCGTCAAACCGTGTGAAAACCGGTGGCGTCGCATACGTGGCACACAGGCTGGCTAACGCACTGACCAAACGCGACCACAAAGTGACCGTCTTCTCTACCGACGAACAGCCGCCTGACGCCTGCTATCAAGTGCACAATGTGCTTACGGCATCTCCAGCGAATCCTCTATTCACATGGTTTTGGCTCTGGCAGCTGGCACGGCGCTATGCTGCACAGGACTTCAGCGAATTCGACATCATTCATGCCCATGGCAACAACGCAATGATCCGTCGCCCCGACCCTCCGCTCGTGAGGACACTACACGGGTCAGCTCTGGCTGAAGCAATACATGCGACTACCTGGAAAAGACGGTTGTGGTACTTGACAATCTCGCCACGCGAATATTGGGAAGTTGCCAAGGCTACCCGAGTCGTAGCTGTAAGCGCCAGCACTCGGAAATACGCATGGGGCATCGATCGCGTGATTCCGAATTCTGTTGATTTTCAGGTTTTCCACCCCGAATCCAATCTGAACAACAACCTCCGCACACACCAACCCGTAATACTCTTCGTAGGCACTCTGGCCGGTCGCAAGCGGGGCCAAATGCTGTTGGAATCTTTTCAGTCGCAGATACGACCAGCCCTGCCTGACGCCGAACTCTGGATTGTGGCAGAGCGGGAGGTTCAAGCTCCAGGCGTTGTCTGTTTTTCGACCCCGGACGAGCAGACCCTTGCTGATCTATATCGTCGCGCCTGGGTTTTCTGCCTGCCCAGCACCTATGAAGGCTTTGGTATCCCCTATATTGAGGCCATGGCATGTGGCACGCCGGTTGTAGCCACACCTAACACCGGGGCACGAGAACTGCTTGAAGACGGCAAATGGGGAGTTTTGGCCCGACCATCCGAGCTGGGAGCTGCGCTTTTGTCCCTCTTGCAGGACACGCCCCGACGGCAGCGGTTGGCGCAGCAAGGACTGGAGCGCGTCGCTGTTTTCAATCAGACACGGGTTGTGGATGCCTATGAATCCCTATTCGAAGAGACAGTCCGGTATGCCTAGGGCTGACCCTGTCGAAACCTTCGACAAGTCCCATTCGCCTAAGGGACAGCTCGCCAGAGTCGCCCTGCTCACAATGGACTTTCCGCCGAGTACCGGAGGCGTACAAAGATATCTCTTGGAACTGAGCCGACGCGTTGGCCGACACTATCGTCTAACCGTGGCGGTTCCCCAAGGTGACGCCACTCTATTTCAAGAAGAGCCCTTTTCGCTTGTCTCCTTGCCTTCATCGATGCCTTGGCATTTCGCCAAAGTACTGGCAACGTTTCGCCCCCAAATCACCGTTGTAGGCCATGCGCATCCCAGAATGCTTTTGCCGGCGGCGATTCTCTCGAGGGGACGGTTAGTTGTACTGACACATTACAGCGACTTTGAAGTTGCCCAGCTGCGTTGGCATGCTCCGTTCTTCAATCACCTACTAGCATGCGCTCGTCCCTTGGTTACTGTGTCGCGGAACAGCGCTATGCGACTGAAGGACTTCGGTCTGCCCACCCCGGAAATTGTCAATCCTGGTGTAGATCCATATTCCTTTGCCCCTTCTGAGACTCCTTTTTCGGATCCGCCTGTTCTCCTGACCGTAAGTCGACTGGTACCGCGCAAAGGCCACAGAGTTGTTATGGCCGCGCTTCCTACCCTCCTGAAAACTTTTCCAAACCTACAATACTGGATCGCTGGCGCTGGTCCGGAGCTTGGTGGCTTGGCACGCTTAGCCCGAAGTCTGGAGGTGGCACACGCGGTCCGCTTCCTGGGAGATGTCTCCCATGATGAATCGTCTAAAGGAATCCCAAACCTTCCCGAACTCTATCGCCGTGCCTCGATCTTTGTGATGCCAGCGCAGGTCGATCTTGAATCACGTCAGGGAGAAGGATTCCCTCTCGTCTACCTCGAAGCCAGCGCCAGCGGTCTGCCCGTAGTCGCGGCCCGCAGCGGTGGCGCCGCCGAAGCCGTACTCGAGAACGAAACGGGCCTACTCGTTCCTCCCGATGACCCTCCGGCGTTGGCTGAGGCCCTTCTACGACTCCTTAATGACGCCGAAATGAGACAAAAAATGGGCCGCACCGGCCGCCGCTGGGTCGAGCGCGAAATGAACTGGGATCGTGTCGGCCGCCAATTCCTGTCCATAATTGACCGCGCCCTATGACACCACGCCCCATTCTCTTCGTGGACCACGCAGATGCCCTCGGCGGAGCAGAACAGAGCCTCCTCCTCCTCATGTCCTTCCTGGACCGCGCTCGATGGCAGCCTCATCTGATCGCGCCCCCCGGTCAGCTTGCCGAAGAGGCGGTGGCAGCAGGTATTCCAGTGCACCTCCAGCCACTGCCTCGGCTCCGCGGCTCCTCCCGTAGTCTGCTCGATCTGTGGAAACAGGCCCGGCGCATTTCAAAAACGGCCCGCCAAATCGGCGCCGCACTGATACACAGTAATACGATACGCGCCACCGCCTACGCCTCCTTGGCCGCCCGGCTCGCGTCCGTTCCCCTCGTCTGGCACATGCGCGACTTCTGGCTTTCGGAGACCGAACCAGCCGCCAAATGGCCCGACCGTCTGGGCAAGTACCTCTTTTGCAGCACGGCCGGCCGCGTCGTCACCAATTCACGTGCAGTCGCCGCGCACCTGCCCCGCGCCAAAAGTGCGTCAGTCCTCCACAACGGAATCGACCTTTCCCATTTCGACCCGGCCCAATACACAGCTGACAACAGGGCTGAAATCTGCAAAGCGGCCGGCTTCCCCCTCGATGCTCCTATTGTCGGCATGATCGGCAGAACTCGACCCTGGAAAGGGCAGGACACATTCCTGCAAATGGCAGCCCAGCTCACTGCCGCCGTACCCGACTGTCACTTCCTGATCGTCGGTGGCGACCCTTTCGGCGTCCAGGACGACTACGAGGCTCGCCTGCTTGAACTTCGTTCCCAGCCCGGCCTCGAAGGTCGCGTGCATTGGACAGGCCAGCTCGCCGACGTGCGTCCGCCTCTTGCGGCAATGGACCTGTTCGTCCATCCTGGCGCGCCCGAGCCCTTCGGCCTCGTCAACATCGAGGCCATGGCCATGGCCAAACCGGTCGTCGCCTTCGGGCACGGAGCTCTGCCGGAAATCGTCTTGCACGAAGAAACCGGCCTCCTCGCCCAACCCGGCGACACGGCCGCTCTGACCGCATCCGTCTCGCGACTGCTGAGAGATCCCGCACTGTCCCGAAGCATGGGTCGGGCAGGTCGACTTCGCGTCCAGGAACACTTCCGAATCGAACGCACTGTTGACCAACTCGAAGGGCTCTATCAGGAACTGGTCGGGAGTGAGTAGAAAATGTCCAGTCCCTCTGCCGCGAACGACTGGCGCAATGCCCCATGAGAGTACTCCTACTGTACAAGGAATACCACCCCGTCGTCGGCGGCATCGAGAACCACATTCGCCTGCTGGCACGCGGCCTGCTGGCGGAGGGCGTAGACGCCAGCGTCCTCGTCACCAATACCGGGCCGGCTACCCAGCGCCAAACCATCGACGGTGTCCCCGTAACAAAGACGGGACGCCAATCCACAATCCTGTCCACGCCCATCAGCCTGCCCTTTCTCGTGGAGCTGCGCCGCCAGATGGCGACCGTCGACTTCGTCCACCTCCACGCGCCCTACCCGCTTGCCGAACTCGCCCAACTCATGCTGGGACGCACAAAACCAACCGTGATCAGCTACCACAGCGACATCGTTCGCCAAAGAAGAACGGGAAAACTCTATGCGCCGTTCCTCAAAAGGGTCCTGCAACGTGCCGCACTGATCGCCGCCTCCAGCCCTGCCTACATAGAGTCTTCCCCCTTCTTACAGGACGTGCGCCACAAGTGCCGCGTCATCCACTATGGCATCGAACCTGAACGCTTCGAGGAAACCGCGCAGGTTCGCGGTGAAGCACAAAACCTGCGCAACCAATACGGTGACCTGCCTCTCCTGCTCTTCATCGGCCGCCTGCGCCACTACAAAGGCGTTGACGTGCTCATCCGGGCCATGCACGACATCCGCGCCCGGCTGCTGATAATCGGGACCGGTCCAATGCAGGAGGCGTGGCAGAAACTGGCCCATAAGCAAAATCTGACCGAAAAAGTATTCTTCCTTGGTGACGCTTCAGATGAGGATACTCTCGCCGCCCGTTACGCCGCCGAGCTGTTCATTCTACCCTCCACCAACCGCGCCGAGGCACTGGGAATCGTGCAGCTTGAGGCGATGGCCTGTGGCCTGCCCGTAGTCTGCACGGAGCTGGGAACCGGCACATCCTACGTCAATCGCAACGGTGCAACGGGGCTGGTTGTCCCGCCCAACGACCCGCGTGCGCTGGCCGTGGCTATCAACAGACTGCTCGCGAGTCCGGCGCTGCGAGCTAAGATGGGAGTCGAAGGACGCAGGCGTGTCAAAAGCGAATTCTCTCTCCAGGAGATGATCAACGCTACTATCGCCTTCTATGAGGAAGCGCTAAGAGAGAGCTGAGAGGCAGTTGCGACTGTCTGTCCCTCCTTCCATTTTTCCTGGTCATCCTGTCCCCGCCGTCCAATGAGCCATTACATTCTCGATGCTCGCACCGCAGTACCCCACTTCCCCGGCATCGGACGCTACGTCAGCAACCTCGCATCGGCCCTGACGCCCCTGCTCAGCGCCGGCGAAAGCCTGACCATTCTTGACAACCAGCCACCCTCCGCGCTTCAAGATACGTCAGCCTCCGTCCCGGAGTTGGAGCGTGCCGCCAAACTGCCCGGCACAAAGGTATCCGCGCCCGTATCGCCATTCGACATCCGGCAGCAGTGGCAGATCCCGTTCCTGCTAAAACGACTAAAGTCCGGCGGCGCAGCGGTCTACCACAGTCCATACTACCTCATGCCCTACCGCACGGCTCTACCCACCCTCCTGACCTTCTACGACGTCATCCCGCTCAAATTCCCGCAGACCGTCCCCGCCAAAGCGAGACTTTTCTTCCGACTGGCCGCCACTCTCGCTCTGCGCACGGCAGACCGCATCGCTGCCATCTCCAACGCCGCCCGCAGCGATCTGTTGAAACACTTTAGCTTCCCTGCCTCCCAAGTCAGCGTCACACCACTTGCCGCCTCCGCCCGCTACCGACCTCAGCCAGCCAGCGAAGTCGGCCGCGTACGCCAAAAGTACCACCTTCCCGACCAGCTCCTTCTCTATCTCGGCATAAACAAGCCCCACAAAAACCTGCCCGCCCTCGTCGACGCCTACGCCCGGATTGCCTCGCACCATGCCCCCCCACTCGTCATCGCCGGCGCCTGGGATCATCGCTACCCCCAAGCCAAAGAGCGCGCCGCATCCCTCCAGCTCGGTGACGCCGTCCGCTTCCTCGGCCCCGTGGAGGAGCACGACCTGCCCGCCCTCTACAGCGCCGCGACACTGTTCGTCTTTCCCAGCCTCTACGAAGGGTTTGGCCTTCCCGTCCTCGAGGCGATGGCCTGCGGAACGCCGGTAGCCTGCTCGAACACCCCGGGCCTGGCTGAAGTCGCCGGCGCCGCCGCCCTCCTTTTTGACCCGCACTCCGTCACTGAGATCAGGAGTGCCATGACCGAACTCATCGAAGACAGTCGCCAGCGCGCCCTGCGCGCCGAGCAGGGGCTGGCACAGGCCGGCCTCTACAGCTGGCAGGCGACCGCCGAAGCCACCTTGCGTTGCTATCGTCAACTGCTGGAATAACGGTGTGAGGGCTGTGAGAGGCGAAGTCCGAAAAGACCTCAGTCGCTTACGACATTGAGCCCGTAAACGGTGCGGATTCCCGCCAGCGTCAGCCAGGGATCGTAGTGGTCGATCGAGCTGGTCAGCGGGGTGATGACGTGCCCCAGTCCACCGGTGGATACGACCGTGACAGGGGAGTCCAACTCATCACGGATGCGGGTAAGGAGTCCATCGACCAGTCCCGCATAGCCTAGCATGATCCCCGAACGCAGGGCCTCGTCGGTATCGCGGCCGATAGCCGGGGCGGGAGGACCCGATTCGACCTCATCTGAAGTAGGCGTGAAATCCCCAAACACGCTGGAAAGTTCAGCCAGACCGGGGGCAGCGACCTTCAGTGACTCCGCCGCAGTCGCAAGGCCCGGGGCAATGGCCCCGCCGCGGAATCGCCCCTCTCCGTCCACCACATTGAACGTCGTCGCCGTCCCGAAATCAACGGCAACCGCCGCCCCCCTTGTACGCACACGCACCGCCGCGGCGTCGGCAAGCCGGTCCATCCCTACTTGGTCCGGGTTCCTGACGTCCAGCACCATGCCAAGTTCCATCCTCTGGTGCAGCACAACCGGCTCGCGGCCAAGGGCATCCTCCAACGTCCCCCTCCACAGTTCGGTCAAAGGAGCCACCACGCTGCACAAAGCAGCCCCCTCAAACTCTTCAGCCCCCAACCCGTTTTCCTGCCAGAATCGCAACAGAGACTTCCTGACCGCTTCCGTCCGGCTCCGCCTCTCCGTCGGCAGCCGCCAGGCGGCAACCGGGGCATCGTCGTCGCCAAACGCGCCCAGGACGATGCTGCTGTTTCCGATGTCGATGGTCAGGAGCATTGTAGGCGGGACGAAACGGGATAGACGGGGGGCATCAAGGGGAGAAAAGGTCCTGGTTTCCGTGTAGCGCCGGTTCGCTTATCCGCCTCCATCACTGTTTCCTTCAGACTGCGGTGTCGCGGTCGGCTCCTCCTTGACATCGGTCACGCCGGGGATGACTGTCCCCGGACCGTAAAGGAACATCGCGTTCCAGGGCCGGTAGACCGACCTGATCGGGTCCTCGCGAGTCTGTCCATTCTCGGTGACCTTGCGAATGACCGTCGCGGTCAGGCCGTCTTTGGCCCACTCTACCTGCTTGATCTGCCCGGCTTCCAGACTGGCGTCTTCCTGATAGATCGGTTCGCCGGGCTCTTTGATATCCTCGTACACCGCCTCACCGATTTCCACCACTCTGTCCGGCTTGGTGCCGTAAAACCGGAAGGTGAGGATTCCTTCCTCACTGTTCACCACGGGCTGGATCAGCAGGTGCGCGTCCGTATCATTGAGGAATCTCAGATCGACGTACGGAGTATATATCGTCGCGTCAAATCCGGGGTCGCCGTACCAGCTCACCACGTAGCCGTGATTGTGGCGCTCAAGAAAAGGAAAACCCCCCTCCAGCGCCGCCCGGAAAACCGTTGTACTCACCTGGCATACGCCTCCCCCAACCCCAACAGCCGTGCGGTCCCCCCAGATAATGGCCGAATCCTCAAATCCGTTCGCCCCGCTAACCGCCTCAATCGCCGAATTGAAACTGAAGACGCCGTTGGGTGGCACGACCACGCCCACGAGTTTCTCTGCCGCGACTTCGATATTGTAGACGCGCGTGCTGCTGCTCCCCTTAAAGTACGTGCTGCCGCTGGCCACCAGCTCTCTGATCCCCAATTCGTTCAAACGACTGGAACTGACCGCGGGCGGTATGGAAAAGATCGGCAGCGCACCGGTCCGCTGGTCGGTGGTCAGCGCATTGCGTACAGCCTCGAGCGTCAGGTCGACGTCCAGGCGCTGGCCCGCTCTGCTCGGATGTATCACCGTCAGCGCGGATGTCGCATCGTCAAAGCGCAGACGCGCGTCCTGGGCAGGATAGGAAACCTGGTTCGCCCAGCCCTCGACCACAAAGCGCAGCGCCTCTTCATTGAGAAAACGGGGATCCCCCCCGGGCATTATCCTCTGCAACAGCGCCCCGTCAAGCGCAAATGCAGTCCCGGATCCTTCGTGCCGCAAAACGACCGGCTGCGAGGCCGCGAGACCGCCTGAAACGCTATCGAAGGCGGATGTACCCGCGCCCGCGCTGTTCTGTGACGAGTCTCCCGCCGCGCTCTGGGGCGGCGCAGTGCTGTAAGTCTGCAGCGGCACCGTTCCCGAGCGTCCGCTCGCCAGCTGCGCCAGTATGAGGTGAGCCGTCGCAGCCACATCAACGTCGAGGCCCGGCTGCGGCGGCACGGAGATATCGCCAATCTGAATGGCAGGCCGGCTCGGACGCCGCACCTCGGAAGCCGCGTCGCCGACGGCCTGACGCACAACGCCTTCACTGACAAGCACCTCCGGCCACACCGTCTGCTGCCCGGTGAAGGCCCGCCACTGGCCGAGAATGCGTTCAAACAGGCTGCCTTGCCGCCCAACATGATAGGCGAGGTTAACTGCCCCCTCCAGGTCCGCCTCCGGCGCCAGCAGCTCGGCTCCCAGGGCCCAACGTCTGACCGCAGCTCTTGCTGCCCCGGTGCCCTCCGTAGTTTGGGGATTGAGTTCGAGGAAGATGGGCGCCAGCGGATAAGGGGTCAACTCCCGGTGCAGGCGCAGCAACGCCGACGCACGCGTCTCGCCGCCTACGGGCACGCCGGCCACGTGCACGCCGCTGAAAATACGGTCCGTGTGCCAGAACTGCCAGCCGGCAAACGCGCCTGTAACGGCCACGATCGCTACGCACAGCCAGATCAGAATGTATTCGACGCCGCTGGGGGGCCTGCCATGAACCTTCGTCGGGCCGCGGAGATCCCGCATCGGTACAATCTGTCGTCCTGGGGGCAATGGGACAGTTGAACTCATCAGTTTCAGTGCTTCAGGCTAGAGTCGCCGGCGATACGGATAGCAGCTGCAGGAATTCCAACCGCGTCCTTCCCCGAAACGACTTCTTTCGGGAACTGAGATCGCCGCAAACTGGAATCACAATGTTACCAACTCAACTGAGGGACAATATACAGGAACGGTATGGCTATGTCCAGAGCTACCACTGCCAGGAACAGACAGACATACAAAATCGTACGCAATTCACCGCCATTGCGTAGCCGGTCAGACGCGTCCAAGGAAGTACCGTCCTGGTCCCCAACTTCGATGGCGCCAAAGACCCGGGAAATACGGCCGCAAAGCAGCCCGTAAAGTAGCATGCCGGCGCCCGCCATCCCGAACAGCAGCAAGGTCCACCTGTCTGCCGTTCCACCCGCCAGCGTCGCAACCACAATGTGCGCGCCTGCTCCCGCCAGCAGGACGCAACCCGCCGCGAGGCTGGCCCGCCTTTCGAGCACCGCCCACCAGCCTATGGCGAAGAGCAGACTCCACGCCGGCAGCGCCGGAAAAAGATACCTGCCCTGGTGCTGGATAAACCCCAGATTATACCAGCCGTAAGCAGCCAGCGTCGCCAGCCACAGCAGCAGCAGAGTCATCCCGGGAGAAGAGAGGAGGCGAGCCCACTGCCATTCATTGCGATTCACTCCCGCCCGCAATCGGAAGGGGATGCCCACCGCCGCCATAGCTGTCAGAATGTATAGAACTGTGTAGACGCGGCCATCCATAAAGACGCCCAACCAGCCAAACACACCCCAGAAGCTCTTGCTGGTAAACGTCCACGCCCGCTCCCAATACGCGCCCCACCCGTGCTCCGCGATCCAGGCCGCCGCTGTCGGCTGCCCTGTCACGACCGCATCGTGCCAGCTGAGCCCGAGGATATCCAGATTCCCGTATACCAGGCTGTTTCGGATCCACCACGGTAGTCCCAGCAGCAATGCAGGCCCAACTAGCAGCGCCAGCCGCATAGCCAACTCTCCCGTCGGTGTCCTGCCGTCGGACCCTGGCCAGGCTGACCGAGCGATAACCACGATTAACGCGACGGGAAGAAGCACATAAGCGGTCGCCTTGGTGAGAAAGCCAAGCCCGATCAGGATTCCGGCCGCCAGCAAGTGGCGCCCCCCTCTGCCTGCTTCGCTTCCAGCCTCAAGCCGCTGCCACCGCAACAGCGCAAGCACAGTCCCGGCGATCAACAGTTCCGCTAGGGCATCATTGTTTACCGATGCCATCAGCGCCGCGTGCATGGGAAGAAAAGCTGCAAAGGCGGCCGCCCCGAGAGCAATGTGGGGCAACCCGGGAACTACCTCACGCGCACACAGGAAAACCAGCAGCACGACGCCGCCGCCCAGCACAACGCCGAAAAGCCGTATGGCCAGCAGTTCGCCCTGGCCCGACCAGTAGACCGGGACGGCAAGCAGATAGTAAAGAGGAGGCTGATGGGACTCGTAGCGGACCGCTTCTATCGAAAGATCCGGCGGAAACTTCTCCGCCTTCAGGCGCGCGAGGTACTCTTCGTCATAGTCGCCCATCCGCAGCACCGGCAACCGCCTTTCGGCCGCAAGGTGAGCAATGTAATTGTAGTGGGCCGGCTCGTCCGGGTTCTGCCAGGGCGGAGTCTTGACCGCGAAGAGTGTGCCCAGGGCCGCATAGACGGTCAGAATCGAAGCCAGGACATAGGCGGTTGCATCGATCCCTTTGTGCATGGGCCCTGTCACGCGCTACCCGTTCTCCTCACCCAGCACGACGGCAAGATCCAGCTTGACAAATAGTGGCGCCGGTTTCCGCAGAAGTTGACCCGCCGCAAGCGTCTGCGCCTGCCAGGCCCCGCTGGCGCCGCCATGGTCGTAGCGCAACACCAAATGCGACCCGCGCTTGTCGTCAACCGCCGTCGTATCCAGCTTTCCGAATAGCGGTTCCGAATAACCCAGGTATTGGTGCAGCTGTTCACTGCTGTGGGGCAGAATCGGCGCCCACAGCAGTTTCAGCCAGTCGATGGCCTGCAGCGTCACGTACACTGTCGTCGCCGTTGTCTGTGGATCCGTCCCAAAAGTCCGCCACGGCTCCTTCTCGTTCAAATACTGGTTGACGCGCTGGCTCAACCGCCGCGCCTCCTGCAAGGCCGCCTTCAACCTCACTGCTTCGTATAGCGCTCCCACGCTCTCGAAACCACCGCGTATCTCCGCCAACAACGCTTCGTCCGTCGCGTCCAACTCTCCCGGCTCTGGCACCGCCCCCTCGAAACGCCTGAACGCGAAACCTAATGCCCGGTTGACCAGATTGCCCCAGTTCGCCACCAGTTCGTTGTTCACCAGTTCCACAAAGTCAGGCCACGTGAACTCGGTATCCGCTGTCTCCGGCGCCATGGCCGTCAATGTATAGCGCCAGGCGTCCGCCTCAAACTCCTCCAGGACCGTATTGAAACCGATAACGTTGCCCCGGCTCGTGCTGAATTGGGCCCCGCCAAAGTTGAGATACTCGTTGGCCGGAACGTCATACGGCAGGTGCAGACGCGCCTTTTTCAGCGGCTCCGCCGTTTCCGAAAGACCGGAGATGTTGGCTGCTTCGCCGTCCGCCTCGGCCTCATCGTTATAGGCCATAATCATGCCCGGCCAGATCTGCGTATGGAAAGGGATGTTGTCCTTGCCGATGAAGTAGTAGTGGCGGGCGTCCGGCGAAAGGTCTCGGTCCCACCAGTCCTGCCATTTGCCGCCGCTCAAAGCAGCCCACTCGATTGCCGCACTCAGATAACCTTGCACCGCGTCATACCAGACGTAAATGCACTTGCTCTCGTAACCTTCCAGAGGTATGTCTATGCCCCAATCGATGTCGCGCGTTATCGCCCGCCCCCGCAGCTCCTTCAGGTTCAGCTGCCCCTGCGTAAAGTTCAGAACGTTGTTGCGCCAGTGCTCCTTATCGCTCCCGATCCATTCCAGCAGAGGTTCATTCAGCGCCCCCAAATCGAGAAAGAAATGTTCGGTTTCCCGTACCTCCAGCTCGCTGCTCCCGCTCAATTTCGACCTTGTGTCGGTCAGCTCCAGCGCATCATACAGGCGCCCGCAGTTGTCGCACTGATCGCCGCGCGCCTCGCCAAAGCCGCAGAATGGGCACGTTCCCTCCACGTAGCGGTCGGCCAGAAAACGCCCTGCCTCCGGGTCGTACCACTGCTTCTGCACTTCCCTGTAAATGTACTCGTTCGCCATATGCCGCCGAAACACCTGCTGCGTCACGTCCCAGTGGTTCTGCGTGTCCGTGTGCGTGTACAGGTCGAAAGTCAGGCCCATCGCCACGCAGCCCTCAACAAAAAGCTCGTGGTACTTGTCCACCACCTCCGCAGCACCCAGACCTTCCCTCTCCGCCTGCAAAGTGATCGGCGTACCATGCGTATCGGAGCCGCTGACCATCAGCACGTCGTTGCCTGCCATGCGCTGGTAACGGGCAAAGATATCAGGCGGCAGATACGCGCCCGCAATCTGTCCGATATGCTTTTCGCCGTTGGCATAGGGCCAGGCAACGCATACAAGTATCTTCCTGCCGTGCTCGGTCATCGGTCATCCTCCGAGTAGCTTGGGGCGAACTCACCCCCTCGGCTCTTTCCTCCGCCAGGTGGACTGCTGCTCAACTCGATCGAAATCTTCCGCAAATCTGAGAGGCTTCGCGCCCTTTCCGTCGGGCTCTTGGCGGGGACTCCCCTGCCTCAGATCAGTTACCTCAGCCCGCTTCCGCCCCGCAACTAATTATATCTGTCCCAATTCATAAGTGGCAAAACTATGCGCCATCTCGTCTGCATCCCAAAATGGGAGCAAACTCTCCCATCCCCCAGTTCCCAGCCGACCCCCAACAATCTCGCCATCAACTCTGAGCCAAGGGAAGCGCAGAAACTGCCCCCTAACCACTAAAAACTGAAAACTCAAAACTTAAAACTGCTTTTCTGGGCGGTCGGGCCTATTCGGCCCTCCCTTGTGCGGGGGCTCCGC
>JAPPKT010000451.1:0-3468 GCA_028819675.1 Caldilineaceae bacterium
TATATCTCAACTACCCTTGACCAATACTCTTGGTCTCAATTGGGATTTACATTAGCTACGACGCGGGGATATTGGCCGGGCAGCTCCGCGCCTCCCATCTGAAGCCTGACACGCTATACAAGTTCATCCTTATCTTCAGCAATCAGGCCGGCGATGTCGTCAGGAGACAGACGGTCACCGAGCGAACACAGACCACGCAGACCACGGCCACCCCGACGCCGACACCAACAGCGGCATCCGCGCTGCCGGTTCCACGGCTGACTGCGCAGGCGGGCGCGGACGCGATCGATTTGCGTTGGACGGAGGTATCGGGCGCGGTGCGCTACGAACTGATGGTGTGGTGGGACGCCGGCACAGGCTGGCAGCCGATCGGGGGCGCCAATCTGACTGGCACCTCCTACAGGCACACCGGCGTTACGGCCGGAACGACCTACTACTACACCATCCGTGCGGTGAATGCCGCCGGCGAGACAAGCGGCTGGCTGCAAGAGTATGCGTCGGCGACCGTATCTCAAGAGGTACCGGCTGGCGGGACGTCAACGGTTACCCCGACGCCGACCGCAACTGCAGCCGGGCTTTCGACACCGGCGCTGACGGCGGCGACGACAGAGGGCGGCGTGGCGCTAAGCTGGGGCGCTGTGCAGGACGCGGTGCGCTACGAACTGATGGTTTGGTGGGACGCAGGGACGGACTGGCAGCCGATCGGGGGCGCCAGCCTGACCGGCACCTCCTACACGCACACGACCGTTACGGCCGGGACGAAGTACTACTACACCATCCGCGCCGTGAACGCCGCCGGCGGGACAAGTGCATGGCTGCTGCAGTACGCAACCGCTGTGCCGTCGCGTTGACGCCTGCCGCAGGCGGTTCATCAACTCGATACCGCAGCATCGCAGCAGCAGAGGCACCCTCAAGGGATGCCCCTACTTTCGAAAGCACGCGCGAGGGGCGATCATGAATCCACACTCCACTAACCGTATGATGCCTTTCCTGTTCTTTGCGCTCTTCGCCGCCCTCATCGCACCGCTCCTGCCGGGCAGGCATGCCCAGGCACAGCAACCGCTGACAGCGACGCCTACGGCAACGCCGGCGCCGCCGGCAATCCCGGGTAATTTCTCCGGCCGGGCGACGAATAACGGCGTCGTCTTGAGTTGGACTGCGCCCGCAGGCGGGGCGGACAACTATAACATTCATCGCACGTGGCCGCGCCACAGCAAGTATGGAACCTCCGTCATCTATATCGCTCTCGGCACAAGTTATACCGATAGCGACGTCGCCGTCTCTGGCAGTTACAGTTACCAGATACAGGCAGTCCGCGACGGGAAGGCTAGCGGCTGGGGCACCTTGACTGTCGTCGTGCCGGAGAGCGTAGTCCCCACCGCAACCGGCACGCCTGTTCCGTCGACGGCGACACCGACCGCTACATCGACACCTACGGCAACGCTGACACCTACGGCCACGAATGTCCCGCCCGGCTTTCCAACACCGACACCTACGGCAACGCCGACGCAGACAGCTACGCCCACGAATGTTCCACCTGGCTTTCCAACACCGACGCCTACGGCAACGCCGGAGCCGCCGGCAGTCCCGGGTAATTTCTCCGGCAAGCTGACGGACAACGGCATCGTCTTGAGTTGGACTGCGCCCGAGGGCGGAGCGGACAACTATATTATTTATCGCACGTGGCCGCGCAGCAGCAGGGATGGCACCTACGTCGAGTATAACGTTCCCGGCAGCGCTACAAGTTATACCGACAGCGACGTCGCCGTCCCTGGTGGCCATTACAGGTACTACATACGGGCATTCCGCGGCCGCAGCTGGTGGGGTAGCCCTTATTCGGACCTCTTGACTGTCATCGTGCCGGAGAGCGCAACCCCCACCGCAACCGCTACACCGACACCTACGCCCGCTGCCGGGGGTGGCGGACTGAGCGGTGATGGTGCACCTGAACTGACAGCAACACCTACACCGGCATCCGCGCTGCCGGTTCCACAGCTGACTGCGCAGGCGGGCACAGGCGCGGTCGAGTTGCGTTGGACGGAGGTATCGGGCGCGGTGCGCTACGAACTGATGACGTGGTGGGACGCCGGCACAGGCTGGCAGCCGCTCGGGGGCGCCAATCTGACCGGCACCTCCTACACGCACACCGGCGTTACGATCGGGACGACCTACTACTATACCATCCGCGCCGTCAACGCGGCCGGCGAGACAAGCGGCTGGCTGGGTGCGGGGACGAACCAGTATCCGTCTGTGACCGCATCTCAAGGGGTGCCGGCTGGCGGGACGTCAACGGCTACACCGACGCCGACCGCAACTGCAGCCGGGCTTTCGACACCGGCGCTGACCGCGGCGGCGACAGAGGGCGGCGTCGCGCTGCGTTGGGGCGCGGTGCAGGGCGCGGTGCGCTATGATCTCATGGCCTGGTGGGACGCAGAGACGGGCTGGCAGCCGCTCGGGGGCGCCAACCTGACCGGAACCTCCTACACGCACACGGCCGTTACCGCCGGGACGACATACTACTACACCATCCGCGCCGTCAACGCCGCCGGCGGGACAAGTGCATGGCTGCTGCAGTACGCAATCGCTATTCCGCCGCGTTGACGCCTGCCGCAGGCGGTTCATCCACTCGATGCCCCGGCATCTCAGTAGGGACGCCCCTTGTGGGCGCCCTAAGGGTTGCCCACCCCCTGAGTCCCTATCTTGCCATCGCCTTAGATGGCAAGGACTGCGCTACGATTCCCTGGCCCCTGTCCCCTAACCCCTGTGGCTGGAAGAACGAAGCCAGGAGTTGCATTAAGTCACGTATGAACATATTTACACATGAATATATCTGCGGCGCCGGCGATAGATCAGATAGGAACGCACAGTGGACAGACGCCAGCTGCGGCACATCATAGTGGAAAGCGGCCGGGAAATGATCAGCGGGCGCGGCCAACTGGACGATTGGGCCATCGAGCAGCTGACACCGGTTGTAAAACAGGCTGTCAAAAGCGGCCGCCGCACCCAGGTCCTGGGCGGCTACTGGATGCACTGCGAACTGAAGGACGGCGGCCTTGCGGTCGCCATAGGCCATGCGGACGCGGGCGAAAGGATTCTCGTCAGCATGACCGTGCAGCCGGCGCGCCCTCATGATCTGCCCGTCCTGCGCGTCCGTACCGTCGGCCTGCAGGCGCAGCTGGCAGCCGGCGCCGGCAGCGAACTCTACCGGATCGCAGGTGAGTTGAACGACCTGGAAAGGTCCATCGCCTGGGCCTGGCTGGCCCAACACGAAAAAGACGGGCCATGACCCCTGTCTGGGCCGCTTCAACCTGCATGACCGATCTGGGGCCCGTTGCCCTCTGTCCGAACAACGACTTGCAGAAGCAAAATGCGACCAGTCCGCGAACGGCTGCCTAGCTGCACGCAGAAACCCCGCCACCCCCTTGATCTTCTCCGCGTCCCTCCGCGTCCTCCGTGGACAAAAAGGTG
>JAPPKT010000451.1:3568-15755 GCA_028819675.1 Caldilineaceae bacterium
TTCTTAGCGCCCCTTCGCGCCCTTTCGCGGATCAAAAGCAGTCAGATGTTCTCCGCGTCCCTCCGTGTCCTCCGTGGACAAAAAGGTGTTCTTAGCGCCCCTTCGCGCCCTTTCGCGGATCAAAAGCAGTCAGATGTTCTCCGTGTCCTCCGTGTCCTCCGTGGACAAAAAGGTGTTCTTCGCGACCCTTCGCGTGACTTCGCGGATGAAAGCAGTCAGATGTTCTCCGTGCCCCTCCGTGGACAATGAAGGACTTTTCCAATATTGGCACAATTTTGACACACAAAAAGAACGGGATGACACCCTTTTAACATACAAACGTGATATACTTGAACTTTGGCGGCTTTGAGCTTGGTATCTTCATATGGTCCGTACATCCTCACGCTACCGAGGTAAATGCACGTGAAGAATATAAGGGCAATGACAATTCTGGCGGGCGTTCTGGCTCTCTGCGTGATTGTCGCCATACTCGGCAAAGCGCCCGCTGCGGCCCAGGAGCAGCCGAATGTCGGGCCATGCTTTAGTGATCTGAGAGGCGACTGGTACTTTGAACTTGGAGGCGTTCCTCAAGGTCCGTACCCCTCTCGGAGTGCATGTGAAGCAGCACGCGCGCCGCACTTGCCCGACACCGCCACGCCAACCGCAACCTCAACACCTGCAGCTGCCTCCACCTCCACGGCTACATCGACTCGACCGCCGGTTCAGAGGAATACGCCCACGGCCACGTCCACGGCTACACTGATATCCGCGCCGGTTCAGGGAAATACGCCCACGGCTACACCGACGTCTGCGCCGGTGCAGGGGAATACACCCACGGCTACACCGACGTCCGTGTCGATTCAAGAGAATACACCCACGGCTACTCCCACGGCTACACCGGTGTCCCCGCCGGTTCAGCGAGCTACACCGACGCCAACGCCGGTGCTGCCCGCGCATATGGACTCTTCCCACTCGAGCCAAACCGGGAACCGGCATGGAGATATGCAGTGCTGGCCCAACCATGCCGGTCGGCCCCTGGCAATCTGTCCCAATGGCGGCGTGTATCTGTTCGGCGCTCCATCCTATGAGATGATTCCACTGGCGGACGGGGGGATTATGGTTGTGACATCCTATGCCGATGGCAAGCCATATGTCTTCATCTTGCGCGGCGATGAAGTCGAAATCATCCACTGGTAGACACCGGGAAGCGAGTCAGGTCGGTCCGTCGGCATATCTCGCCCCACTTTACGCACAATATATCGGGATGCACCGGAAGGCAGGCGAATCTGGACGGGCCCGTCCGGCTCTATTACAAACCGGGCGCAATCTGTCCACTGTTGGCGCAAAATCAATCCGTACTGATTCCTGAAGGGAAAAGTCATCTTGATTTCAAGAACACTGATCCTTGGTTGCCTTGCTGTTCTCGTCACAGCCTGCTCGCTCCCGATGTCGTTCTCACCTTGCCCAATGGGTGATCTCTATGAGTATTTGTCATGTAAAGAGCCTTACTTCAACTGGAACTTTGAAGAACGGGACCCAAAGGAAAGAGAGAATAAGATTCGAAGGTATGCAGACTGGGCCGTCTCTTATTGCAGTGATGACCCGACCGAATGGATCCCGGTATTGGATAAAAATGTCAAGAAATCCATTCCTAAAGCACGGAAGATTATCGAAGACAGGTTGAAAGCGGCGGACGGCGAAAAGTTGAATGAAAAGAATTTCAGGTTGCCCCAGGAGGACCACGATAAACTCCTGCAAGAGTATAGGTCTTTGAAGGATAAGGAAATCCCTTCTTATGTGGTAGGTATTTATGTGTTGGGGCCCGCCATGGGCGGCAGTCGTGATTACACGAACATGGAAAGTTGTGCCGTCCTGTTTGAAAGATTAGAAATCTCAGGGGTTATTGAAGATGATGTCCAGGGAAGGTTCTTTAGTCAATACGAATGGTACTTTCACCTTCCATGATGCCCCGAACCGCACGCTTCTTCACGCAGGAGGTGTCGCCTTGATTTCGAGAACACTGGCTTCTATCTGTCTTGCTGTATCTGTGTCCGCCTGCACGATGCCCCTGTCATCCTCCCCGCCATTGCCCGACTGTCCGATGGAAGATGTCTATGCGTATCTGTCCTGCGCAGAGCCGCACTTCAGGTGGCATTATGTAGAAGGTGAAACAGGTGAAGGGGAACTTCAGCACGCTGCGAAATCAATGAGTGCCTATTGCACCGATGCCCCGGCCGACTGGCTGCCTGTCTTGGATAGGGTCGCCAGAGAGTCCATTACTGAATCTCGGAAAACTATCGAAGACAAGCTGAATGCAGCAGAGGGCGAGCAGTTGAATGAGAAGCGTTTGAGGTTGCTGCAAAAGGACCATAAGATTCTCGTGCGTGAGTACAACTCTTTGAAGGATCGGACACTCTTTTCCTATCTGTTGGGACTATATGCGTTTCATCCAGCATACCAAGGGGCAAATAGTGCAAATGAGAATACGGAAAACTGCACCGCTTTTTTCGAATCGCCTGACACTTCAGGGTTTATTGAAGATCAGGTACAGCGCGAGTTTTTTGATCGTTACAGCTGGTACTTTAACCCTTGATGACGAGTGATCATCGTGGTCGCAATTGGGTTTGTACTGGCCTTTCTTGTTAAGTCTCGCTGACATTTAAAACTGCCGTTCCGGCCGCACCGGCTTCGGAAGGCTGGACGTACAAAAGATAAGGAGGCCACTCTGCAGTCGAGTGTCGTTCTTGTGATGCCTTCTGCGGGGAGAGTGTCGCATCTGGCTGCACGAAGAGCGTCGGGCCTCTGCAACTGTCATCGACCCCTGGCCAAATCCGCTGTCACCTCGCTATCCCCCAATGGAGAAGCCAATGCTCGCCAAAGTGCGCAGCTGTGCCATTGTAGGTCTGGATGCCGAACAGATCGAAGTCGAAGTCGATATCACCAACGGGCTCGAGCGGCTGACCGTCGTCGGCCTGCCCAGCGCCGCAGTACGCGAAAGCGGCGAACGCGTTCGTTCCGCAATCGCCAACAGCGGATTCCTCTTTCCCCAACACCGCCTCACAGTTAACCTGGCCCCCGCCGACCTCCGCAAAGATGGCCCCGCCTACGACCTTCCCATCGCCCTCGGCATCATGGCCGCCACCCGCCAGGTCCTCGCCGAGCTCGACGACGCGCTCATCGTCGGCGAGCTGGGGCTGGACGGCTCTGTCCGCCCCGTAAACGGCGCCCTGTCTATGGCCGCCATGGCCCAAAAGGCCGGTTACCGGCGCCTCTTCATTCCCCAGCCCAACGCCTCCGAAGCCGCCCTCGTCGAGGGCGTCGACGTCTTCCCCGTCGCGCATCTCACCGACATCGTGGCCCATCTCTCTGGCCGGCAAGAAATTTCGCCCCAGAACGCGACCACCTTCGACCCCGGTGAAGAGATCGTCTACACTGTCGACTTCCAGGACGTTCGCGGCCAGGAGCACGCCAAGCGCGCCTTGGAAATCGCCTGCGCCGGCAGCCACAACGTGCGCATGGTAGGGCCGCCCGGCAGCGGCAAAACCCTCATGGCCCGCGCCCTGCCCTCGGTCCTGCCCGTAGCCACCCTCTCCGAGTCTCTTGAGATCACACGCATCTATTCCGTCGCCGGCGAACTCGACGGCGCCGGCCCCCTCATCCGCGCCCGCCCCTTCCGCGCCCCGCATCACACCATCAGCCATGCCGGCCTCGTCGGCGGCGGAACCATGCCCCGCCCCGGCGAGATCAGCCTCGCCCATCGCGGCGTCCTCTTCCTCGATGAGCTGCCCGAGTTCGGCTCCAAGAATCTCGAAAGCCTCCGCCAGCCCCTCGAAGACAAAATCGTAACCATCAGCCGCGCCTCCGGCACCCTCTCCTTCCCCGCCAACTTCATGTTCGTTGCCGCCATGAACCCCTGCCCCTGCGGCTTCTACGGCGACGACCGCAAACCCTGCTCCTGCTCCATGTCAACCGTCCAGCGCTACCAGAACCGCATCAGCGGCCCGCTCCTCGACCGCATCGACCTCCACGTAGACGTAGCCCGCGTCCCCTTCCAGAAGCTTTCAGGCCTCGACACCGGTGAGCCCTCCGCCCACGTCCGCCGCCGCGTCGAACAGGCACGCGCCCGGCAACAGGACCGCTTCGCCCGGCAGGACAAAGCCCATATCGTCGTCAACGGCGACATGGGTCCCGCCGAGGTCCAGCGCTACTGCCAGCTCAATGAGAACGGCAAAAACCTGATGCAGGCCGCCGTCCGCCAGATGGACCTCAGCGCCCGCGCCTACCACCGCATCCTCAAACTCGCCCGCACCATCGCCGACCTCGTCGACCAGGATGAAATCGATACCCCCCACCTCGCCGAGGCCCTGCAATATCGACCGCGACCGATAACCTGAACCGGGCCCGCTCTCCCCCTCAACCTCGGTCCATTCCCGACACCCTCTCCCGCGCCTCCTCTCCCTCTCCTCGCATTGCCGGCGCCCCTCCTGGCCGGTAATGGCCTCCAAACTCAACTGCCTTCGCGCCCCTTCGCGGACCAAAGGAAGTTAAGCCCTTCTCCGTGTCCCTCCGTGGATCAAAAGAAGTTAGATGTTCTCCGCGGACGACCACATCCCGCCCCGATTTGAGGCCCACATGTCCCGCACGGCCCCTTTCCCACCACCTTCCGACAAATTGCCACAATACTGACACAAAAAAACGGACGTTAAACACACGCATAACACATTAAAGCTGTATAATTTGAGAGTTGCGGCCTGCCAATAGAGACGGTCCCCCTGCGGACCATGGTCTCGGCAGCGCCGTCATGCCGTTACACCCCGCAACAGGGAACGCGCGCTGTAACGGCCGCAAGGCCGGATCTGTCCCGCTGCCGCTGAAATGGGAAGGGCTACGAAGAAACGCAGACCGTAATTTCCGCCCAGGCAGAAACGGCGTATCGGCGCCAGCCCGCCTGGACACCGGTCCGCTGCCGTATGTCGGCAGGCCTGCGATTTCTTGTTCTGGGGATACGCGTGGAGTTGAAATTAACCAGAACTTCGTCCGCGCTGCGATTCAAGTAACCGGCGTTAGACCTCGTCCGGCCCGCAGCGGCCGGCCCCGTCGCTCACACGGAAAAATCCAATGACCTTTTCACAACGAACGATGGCAACGCATGAATGGGTCCTGCACCGTTCCGATGAATATGAGGGCGGAATGACAGAGCGTATCGAACACTGCCGGTGCGGGGCAAGGCGGCGGCGCTGGCTGACGGCCAAGGACGGACAGGTGATCAGGGATGTCGTCGTCTTTACCGATCCCGACCCGCTTCCGGACTGCCCGCACCATAACGGCGAAACCGACTGATTGGGGAACGATATGCATCGGCAGTTCACTAAAAACGAAAAACCAGCAACTAAAAACTCACAAAACTCACACGCCCGCCGCCCACAACCGGGACGCCCTCGCATACCTCACACCAGCCCTAACTCCCTGGCGCGCAAAACAGCCTGCGTGCGATCGCGAACATTGAGCTTCCCCATCAGCACCGAAACATAGTTCCGCACCGTCCCTTCGGCCAGATGCAGCTGCTCGGCAATCTCCGAATTGCGGCATCCATTTCTCAGCAGCCCCAATATCTCCAGCTCCCGTTCGCTCAGGGGCTCGGCCAGTTTGGAAACGTCGTAGGCAGGCGGCGGCTGACGCACAAATTCATTGATGATCTTGCGGGCCACCCCTGCCTCCAGCCAGGAATCGCCCCGGTGTGCCGTCCGCACCGCGGTCGCCAAATACTCGCTGGATGTCGCCTTCAACGCATAGTTAAGCGCACCGGCCCGGATCCCTTCGAACACATACTCGTCGTTGTCGAACGTCGTCAAAATGATGATCTTCGCCTCCGGATCGCGCCGGCAGATATACCGCACCGCACTGATGCCGTCCATCACCGGCATCCGCACGTCCATCAGCACCACGTCCGGCCGCAACTCGTCATACAGGCTGATCGCCTCCTGGCCGTTTCCGGCCTCGCCCACAACGTCTATATCCTCCTCCAGGCTGAAAATGATGCGCAGCCCCTCACGCAGTAGCGCCTGGTCGTCCACCAGCAAAAGTGAAATCTTCTCAAACATGCTCCGCTCCCGCCTTCTCGAAGGGTAGACAAAAACGCTTCGCAACGCCGCCGCAATCCGCAGCCCCCAATCTCCAGATCATCCCAAACTACTCGCCACCCGACCATGCCTCTTCCCGCGCCCTCTCCCCGATTGGCAGGGTGAAGGTCACCAGGACCTCGCCCGGCGCCGGTCTGGTCACGCGGAACGTCCCCCCAATCTGAAGCGCACGCTCCTGCATCCCCGGCAGCCCGTACCCATAGCCGGGCGACGGGTCGAACGCCTCGCCGTCGTGCCGCATCGTCAGAATCAGCCTGTCCTCCGTAACGTCCAGGTTCAACCATATGTGCGCAGCCTCGGAATGGTCTCTCATATTGCTCAGCCCCTCCTGGACCGCCCGGTACACCGTCAGACAGTGGGACTCGGGCAAATCTTCAGGGACCTCCGTCAGCTGCGCACGCACGACAATACCGGCCTCCTGGGAAAACTCGCTGATCTGCTGCCGCAGCGCCGGCGTCAGATTGCCGGCGTCGATCTCAGGCGTGCTCAGCGCCTTGATCGTATCCCGCAGCTCCTCCAGCCCCGCCGTGAGCTGCCTGTGCACCGTCTGCAGCATCCTGTCCGCCTGCGACGCATCTCTTCCCATCAGCCGGTTCGCGCCCTCCACCTGCACGATCGCAACCGTAAGCCGGTGCCCGAGCGCATCGTGCAGCTCGCGCGCCAGACGGTTATGCTCCGCCACCACCGTCAGAAACCTGCGCTGCCCGACGTACTCCCGCAAACGCGCATTCGCTTCCGAGATCTCCGTCAGAAGACCCTGCATATCGCGCTTAACGCGCCTCTCGTACGCAATCCTGTCGCTCAAAATCGCCGTGAAAGTGAAGCCGACCGCGACCAGAACGGTATTGTCTGCAGGCATCAGCGGCGTATCGACATGACGAACTAACGTCCCCCATAGCGCAGTCGCACTGTATGCGCCGATCCACAGCAACGCCTGTCCGGTTCTGAATAGCAATACCGCCTGCCCGACGAGAAGCAAAAACAGATAGATGAAGAGAAACTCCTGCACGAATCCCACACCGGCGATCAGGCTCTGCGCCGCCACATGGAGCTGATTGCGCCGGAAATCGCCCGTCGGCACTCGCCAGAACAAAATACTGAAAAGCAGCGCCCCAATCAGAAAAATCGGCGCCGGCAGTGAACCCGTCTGAATGCGGTAGTGGACCAGCATGAGAACGACAACCGCCTGCGCGGCACAGTGGATCGGAAAATTCTCCCAGCGATAGGATCGAGTCCTCTCCCGCAATCCCTCCCGTAACCGCCGGCCGCGCGAGCGGCCGTCGAAAAAACGCCCCATCAAGCCTTCTTCCTCTGCAACGAAAGTTCCCGAAAAACGAGTCATAAAAAAATAAACCCGGTAGAACCGGGCCGCACGGGAATCGGGCGCCCCTGCCGGCCCTGCTCATCCGCCTCCCCGCTCAACTTCATAATCCAGCACCTGCGATTGGACCGCGACACCCTCGCGCGCTGCCTCTCCAACTGGCAGGGAAAAATGCACCAGAATGCCGCCCTCCGCCGGTGTGGTCACGAACAGATCACCGCCGAATAGCTCGGCCCGCTCCCGCATCCCCCGTAGCCCGGACCCATTGCCGTTCGACGGATCAAAGTCCCGGCCGTCGTTGCGTACGCGCAAAACCACCGCGCCTTCGCCCGCCTCCAGGTCCACCCAGATGTTCAGCGCCCGCGCGTGCTTCTGCGCGTTTGTCAGCGTCTCCTGTACCGCCCGGTATATCGCCGTACACCGATCATCAGGCAAGGGCGCCGGCAGCACGTCGGGCAGCCGGCAGTGACAAGCGACGCCTGTGGCATCTGCAAACGCATCAACGGTCTGTTGCAAGCAGGAGACAAGATTGTCGCTGTTGATCTCCTCGCCGCGCAACGCCTGCAGCGTTTCGCGCAACTCGCTCAACCCCGTCGTCAGCTGCGAGCGCACCGTCTCGATCATCCCCGCTGCCTGCCCGGGTTCCTGCGCCATCAGCCTGTGCGCGCCCTCCAGCTGCACCACCGCAACAGTCAGCCTGTGCCCAAGCGCATCGTGCAAATCTCTGGCGATACGTTCGCGCTCCGCTGCCGCAGCCAGCCATTCGGCCTGCCCCGCGTACCGCTGCAACCGCGTATGCGCCCCGCTGAGCTCTGTCAGCAATTCCTGGATCCTGTCCCTGTCCCATCTCATCTGAAATATGTTTCTGCTCACCAGGCCGGCAATCACCATCAGGGCACTGACGACAACCGCCCTGCTCTCAGGCGTAAACAGGGCGTCTCCAGGATGACGCCAGTTGACAGCCAGAAAAATCAGCTCGAACACGGCAACCCAGATCAGGCCGGTCCGGATCCTGAAAATAACCATCGACTGCCCAACAAGTATCAGAAACAGACAGGCGAAATCAACGTCTTGCAACACAATCAGGCCGGCAACTGCAGTCTGGACCGCTATATAAAGATGCGTATGCACGAACGTGTCATACCATCTCCTGAGCCAGAATAGGACACTGAAGAGGACCACCCCGGCCAGAGGCATCAGCATCGGCGCCAAACCGTTCTGAATTAAAACGTAAGTCACCGACACCAGGATAAAAACCTGGCCGGCCAGGCGCAGTGGGAAATCTCGATCGTGATAAAACCGCTCCCTGCCCAGCAATCTATCCTTCAGCCGCTTCACAACCATCCGCATTCTCTCCAACTTGACGCAAAACCTGGTCTCCCGCCAGCTTGAACGGGGCGCCCGCCCCATGTCGCGCCCTTCCCCTCAACTCTCTTCGCTCTCCACCCCCGGCTCTGACTCGGCCGCCTCGACCGTTGTGGCATCGAAAGGCCCGGACCGGCCTAACTCCTGAAACGTACTGCGCAGGTCGTCCAGACCTGTACCGAGCTGCGCCCGCACCCTCTCGACCATCCCCGCCGCCCGCCGCGGGTCCGCCTCCATCAACAGGCTCGCGCCTTCCAGCTGCACAATCGACGCCGTCAACCTCTGCCCCAGCGAATCGCGTAACCGCCTCGCCAGCCGGTCGCGCTCGTGTGCCACGGCCAGCCGCCTGGACTGTTCAGAAAACCCCTGCAGCTGATCATGGGCGTCACGTAACTCGGCAAACAGGCTCTGGACCTTGTCCTGGGCACGTCTCGCCTGCGCCATGCTGCCTCCCAGGACGCCCGCGACCACCATCCCTGCAGTGACCAGAAGCGCTCTGACCTCTGGCATTAGCGGTCCGTCTCCGGGATGAAGCCAGTTCACCGCCAGGACGCTCAAATACAGTACAACAGCCCAGATTAGAGCGCTTCGCAACCTGAACATGAGCACCGCCTGCCCCACAAGGACCAGAAACAGATAGGCAAAAACAAAATCCTGGAACGCCATCAGACCGGCAACCACCGTCTGTATCGCCATATAGAGATGCAGCCGCACGACCGTGTAGGCCCCCGTCCTGTGCCAGAAATGAACGCTGAAAAGGAACACCCCAGCCAGAAGCATCGGCCCTGGCAGCCTGCCCCGCTGCAAAAAAAAGTGAAGCACCGCCGCAAAAATAAGCGCCTGCCCCGCCAGACGCAATATGAAATTCCGATCGCGATAGAACCACTTCCTATCCAATAGTGTGTGGTAAAACCGCTTCACTATCGCCCGCACTTCCCCGGCCTGGCACAACACGGGAACGCCCGCCGGCATGAACGGGCCGCCTGCCGCCCGGCGCATGTCGGCGGAAATTCCTATACCCTGTTACGACCGGAGCCTCCGTTCCACGAAATCACGCGTACTGCCTCCCGCCCGCGCAAATTGTCGCCGCAAGCGCCCGTTCCGTCAACTTTCGGCGGGTTTTCACCGCATAGCGTTCCTTTCCAGACGCCACGACTCCCATAGGCCGGAACCCTAAAACGCCCGGCATCTTCCCAGGGACGCGCCCTCGGTTTGAACGCACGTTAATTCGCAAGCCCTTGTAACGCTGCCTGAATCGGGTCTGGCCCGGAAAAACGCCGCGCACTATGCAACCCTGTAGTGCGCGATCGCAAGCGGTCTTGATGGCTGGTGACCGGAGACCGGTCTTTCGGCCGCAATCCATCGACAACTGGCGGACGGACAAAGCTTTCCAAAATGGTTGACTTTCTCTTTGGCGAACTTCCATCCACGCTGGCAGCCGTAATTAGACGCGCTTGCCCTGACATGGATGCCGGTGCCTGTTGACAAAACGGCAGCCCCAGCTCGGCAAAGTCGTTCGACGTCACGCTGCGCAGCCCGTGCGGCACGCATCCGGTCAACGGATTGCCGTCAAGGTACAGATGCGACAGGCTGCTGAGATCGCCCAGCGCCGCCGGTATCGAACCGCTCAACTGGTTACGACGGAGGTCCAGCCACGCCATGCCGTCAAGACTGCCTAAACCCGTCGGTATCGAACCGTGCAGGTTGTTGTCGCTGAGGGCCAGCCCGGTGACGCGGCCGTCGCCGTCCGTCGTGACGCCGTACCACTCGTCAATCGGTCTCTCGCTCAGCCAGTTCGTGCGCATCGTCCAGTTGCCCCCGTCCGTCGTATCGTAGAGCGTAACCAGCACACCCCTGTCCGCATCGCCTGGCGCGACCGTTGGCGTGGCCGTTGGCGCCGGCAGCGTGTTAACGCCAACCTCGAAGGACGGCTCGCTCACACCCGCCGCACTGATCGCCCGCACCCGGTAGACATACCCGAGCTCCGGCGCCGCCGAACTGTCCACGTACCGCGTCGACGCACTGCCGCTGTCCTCCACAAGCATCACAAACGGCTCCGCCGGGTCCTCGCCGCGGCGTTCGATCCGGTAGCCGCTCACGCTGCCGTCCCCGGGATCGTCCCAGGTCAGCGTCACCCCGTCCCCGCCAACACGCGCCTGCACATTCTGCGGAGCGGCCGGAATAGCTATCGGCGTCGCAGTCGCTGTGGTTGTCGGCGCTGGCGTCGCGGTCGATGTAGATGTCGGCTTCGGTGACACTATAGCAGTCGCTGTGGCCGTCGACGTTGGTGTCGCGGTTAGCGGTTCTACCGACGCGGTCGGCTCCGGCGATACTGTAGCCTCCGGCGTCGCGGTCGGTGTAGCAGTCGGCTCTGGTGTCGCGGTCGCTGTGGCCGTCGACGTTGGCGTCGCGGTTAGCGGTTCTACCGTCGCAGTCGGCTCCGGCGATACTGTAGCCTCCGGCGTCGCTGTGACCGGAGCAGGCAACTCGGTTGCGGCTGGTGTCGCGGTCGCTGTGGCCGTCGGCGTTGCTGTCGCGGTTGGCGGTTCTACCGACGCGGTCGGCTCCGGCGATACCGTAGCCTCCGGTGTCGCTGTGACCGGAGCAGGCAACTCGGTTGCGGCTGGTGTCGCGGTCGCTGTGGCCGTCGGCTCTGACGTCGCAGTTGGGGGTTCTACCGCCGCAGTCGGCTCCGGTGATACTGTAGCCTCTGGCGTCGCCGTCGCTGTGGCCGTCGGCTCTGACGTCGGTGTTACCCGTACAGGTGTTGGCCGTACAGGCGTTACCCGTACAGGCGTTACCCGTACAGGTGTTGGCCATACAGGTGTTGGCCATACAGGTGTTACCCGTACAGGCGTTACCCGTACAGGTGTTGGCCATACAGGTGTTGGCAGCACAAGTGTTGGCCGTGTCGGTGTTACCCGTACAGGTGTTGGCCGTACAGGCGTTACCCGTACCGGTGTTACCCGCGTCGGTGCTACCCGCACAGAGGTTGGCCGTACATGGGGTACCCGCGTCGGTGTTACCCGTACCGGGGTTGGCCGTACATGGGTTGGCCGCGTCGGGGTTACCCTGACCAGTCGCTCTGGTGTCGCGGTTGGCGGTTCTACCGTCGCAGTCGGCTCCGGTGATACTGTAGCCTCCGGCGTCGCTGTGACCGGAGCAGGCGGCTCGGTTGAAGCTGGCGTCGCTGTAGCCGGTTCTGACGGTTCTCCCCACATCGTCGCTGTCGGCGTAGCAGTCGCTGTCGCTGTCGCCGTCGCGACCGGTTCTGACGGCTCTCCCCACATTGTCGCTGTCGGCGTAGCAGTCGCTGTCGCCGTCGCTGTCGCGACCGGTTCTGACGGCTCTCCCCACATTGTCGCTGTCGGCGTAGCAGTCG
>JAPPKT010000413.1 GCA_028819675.1 Caldilineaceae bacterium
GGGGTCGCGCTTTGCGGGGGAGTATATTTCGCGCTATCTGCTGAGCGACAAGTTCCGGCATATTGCGGCGATGGACGAGCCGCACGTGGTGGTGGCGGACTTTCATTTTGAGGAGCCGGGTCATGTGCTGCACCTGCTGGAGCTGGTGACACAGGCGGGCGGGGACAAGCTGTTCATCATCTGCAAGAATATGTGGGAGCGGGCGATCGATACGCTGGTGGCGGCGAACCGGCGGGGGCCGGTGACGACGTATGCGGCGCGGATCAAGCCGGTGGAGGATTTGCGGCGGGATATGATGCGCGATTTTGCGCTGTTGACGGGGGCCAGTTTTATCACGGACGTGGCGGGGATGGGGCCGCAGGATTTGGCGGTCGCGGACCTGGGACGGGCGGAGCGGCTGGTGGCGACGGAGGAGTATGTGTCGTTGGTGGGCGGCGGCGGGGACGCGGCGGCGGTGGAGGCGCAGATCGACACGCTGCAGCGCCGGCTGGCGCTGGTGGATGAGCGCGAGGAGAGGGAGCTGCTGCGCGAGCGGATCGGGCGTCTGCAGGGCGGGATCGGTGAGCTGCGCGTGGGTGCGTATACGGAGAGCGAGCGCAATGCGCTGGTGGAGAGGGCGGCTCATGCGGTGAAGGTTGTGCAGGTGGGGCTGGAGGGCGGTGTGGTGCCGGGCGGGGGCGCGGCTTTTCTGGACGCGGCGCCGGCGGTGGAGGCGGCGGCGACGGGTCATGCGGAGGAGGCGATGGGGATGCGGGCGCTGGCACGGGCGTTGGAGGAGCCGGTGCGGGTGATTGCGGGGAATGCGGATGCGTACGGTCCGCTGGTGGTGGCGGAGTGCCGGGAGCGGGGGCCGGGGTACGCGTATGAGGTGGGTGCGGGGTGTGTGCGCAGTATGGCGGAGGCGGGGGTCGTGGATCCGACGCTGGTGGTGAAGGGTGCGTTGGAGCAGGCGGCGAGCGGGGCGGCGATGTTGATTTCGGCGGAGGCGTTGGTGGTGCCGCGGGAGCCGGAGGAGAGTTATCGGCCGTGAACTGCATTTATCCGCGAAGGGACGCGAAGTGGCGCGAAAAACTTCATTTTACATCAACCGGGCTGATTGGTTTGTTAAACTGCATTTATCCGCGAAGGGACGCGAAGGGGCGCGAAAAACACCTCTTTTTTGAAAAAGATGTGGGAGGAGAATGGGCGAACTGATTCTGAAGGATGAGGTTTATGCTGTTGTGGGCGCGGCTATGGAGGTGAAGCGCGTGATGGGTGCGGGTTTTCTTGAGGGTGTGTATCAAGAAGCGATGCTAGTCGAATTGACCGCTAGAGGAGTGCCCGTTGAGGCGGAAAAGCCGATCGACATTAAGTACAAGGGAAGAAGTCTGACTCACCGCTACTATGCGGACCTGGTCTGCTTTGGTCAGGTTATCGTTGAATTGAAGGCGATCAACCGTCTGTCAGGAAAGGAAGAAGCCCAGGTTCTTAACTATCTGAAGGCGACTGGTTTCAAGGTCGGTGTTCTCATCAATTTCGGTAGTCCTGGCAGGTTGGAATGGAAGCGATTTGCCAACACGCAGGCTGATCGGTAGAGAACATCTGGTTATCCGCGAAGTGACGCGAAGGGGCGCGAAGTAGGGTATGACTTCTGTCCCTATACGTTCCGTTGAGTTTTATTTTGAACAGGGTTCTCCTGAAGCAACGAATCCCAATAACAGGCTATCTTTTGGAGGCGCCCAGCGGCGCGGCGATGTTTATTGCGGTCGATGCGCTGATACTACCAAATAGGCTGGAGCAGATGTTGAGGCCGTGAGCAGGGTGCCTCGTTCTGGTTCTAGGTGTTTTCGTCCACTGTGATGCGAATGATGCGGAAGGTGTAGTGGGCGTCGTCGGCGCCCTGGTCGTGGGGGGTTCCCGGGACCTGGCTGCCGCCGGTGATGGTGACTTTGCCGCAGCGGGGGATGTGGAAGTGGGCGCTGCTCATGCCTGACATCCAGAAGTCGGCGGGGTCGAGGCCGACTTCGCGCATGGCGCCTTTGACGTCCCAGCGCATGTGTGTGCCCCAGAGGTTTTCGGCGCGCATGCGGACGGGGATGTCGGACGAGGCTTGCTCGGCGTTTTCGATGCGTTCGCCCTCTATCATGATCCAGCCCGGCGGGGAGCAGGCGCTGCCGATGACGGTAACGGCCACGATTGGCTGCTCTTCGACGACGGTGATGTAGCCAGCGGGCGGCAGGTCGAGTTCGCGGCCGTGTCTTTCGCCCCACCAGGTGGAACGGATGGTGAAGTTGGGGTATTCGAAGGGCCAGAGGTACTCGTAGGTGGTCTGCCGCATGGTGCGGCGTTGCATGTCGCCGCCCTGGCGCACTTCGGGGTCGCTGTGCCAAATGCCCCACTTCTCGTGCCAAGGGCCGTGCAGGTGTTCGTGGTAGAGTTTTTCGTCGCCCATTTTGTAATCTCCTTTCAGTCGATGGTTGTCTGGTAGCGATCCGTCAGGCTGACTGCGTGTTGATCCCTTCCCGTGTGTGGAACTGAATAGCAGGTGCGTCAGCGTAGGCGCCAGGGTTCGGGCGGGGGCACTTTGTCCTGCGGCCGGTTGTTTGCGTCGGCGATGGCGTTGCGCAGGGCGTTCCAGGTGACTTCACTTTTGCTCCAGCGTGCGTCTTCGAAGCTGATGGCCTGGAAGAAGACGACTTCCTCGACGCCCTCGTCCTCGGCAATGGTGGCGGCGGCGTGGACCATTTCCTGGACGCGCGCGGAGGATGCGCCCCATGCGAGCTGCCAGAGCCGGAGTTGGCATGGGCCCTGCAGATGGCTCTTAGCCCCGCGGATGATTGAACGGTAGACATCGGGATCATAGGGGGTTGTCTGCTGGGCCAGGGGTGTGGTTACAAGGAAATCGATCAACCCCTCGGCGGTCCAGGTATCGTGATCTTCGAGGTTTCCTTCGAGGGGCCCGGCGGCGGGTGCGGTTGCCGCGGAGGCGCTGCTGTGATCGGTTGAAGAACGGACGACTTTGGCGGGCATTGGTTTGCCCTTGGGGATGCCCATCACGCCAAAGTCCTGCTGCGGCTGGAGCCACTGCTGCAGGGCGCGCGCTTGGCGCAGGAACTCGGTGACATAGTTTGCACGGAACCGCAGCCAGTCGGGGTCGCTATTGGGGATGGTGAAGGGGTCGCGGCCGGTCTCGCTCTGGAAGGATTCGATGATGGGCGGGTCGTAGTGGGCGAAGTATGTGCCGTCGGCGTCGACGCGAGGGTTGCGATGGTCGCCGCCTTTCTGGAAGTCGATGGCGATGCCGTCGAAGCGGTATTCCAGCATTTCGCGCAGGATCGCGAGCCGGAATTCGATGGCCTCGGGATAGGCGAAGGAGAGGTTGCCGTTCACGACCTGGCGGTCGCGGTTGCGGGTCAGCAGTTCGGGGTGTTCGCGAGAGAAGCGGGATTCCCAGCCGTGGCCGTGCGCCTCGGCCTGTTCGAGCCAGGCATAGGCTTCCATGCCCAGTTCGTGGGCGCGGTCGATGAAGAGCCGCGGGGCATCGTAGGTGTTGAAGTCGTAGGCTTGCGGCCACCACTGCCATTCATGGCCCTTCGTTCCCCATGATCCTTCGGCGACACAGTTTTCCGGCGTCCAGAAGTGGATGCCCGGCATGTCGGCGCGGCTGGGGTAGTAGCACTGGCACTGGCGGACGCGCAGGTAGACTTTGCGGACGCCTGCCCAATGGAGACGGTCGAGTACGATCGAGGCGGCCGGTTTGCCCCACGCCCCGTAGAACCAGGCCCAGTCGAACGGACTAATAACAGCTGCGAATTTCATGGGATGGACCTCCTCGCGTGTGTTTGGCCGGGTGCTATGCGGCGGCCGTGACTGCGGTCTGCGCTGTGCGTCATGCGGTTGTCGTTTGGGCGCCTGGCTTTCCTATGCCGACGAGGTCGAGTTCATCAGCGAAGTGACAGGCGGCGGTGTGGCCCTGACGCGTGGGCCTCAACTCCGGGATTTCCTCGTCACAGATCTGCTGCCTATAGGGGCAGCGGGGCGCGAAGCGGCAGCCGGGCGGCGGACTAGCGGGATTGGGCACGTCGCCGGTGAGGACTATGCGCTTTCTGCGGCGTTCGTGCCTGGCGACAGGCATGGGAATCGCGGAGAGCAGGGCTTCGGTATAGGGGTGTTGGGGGGTCTGGCAGATGGTGATCGTGGGTCCGCGTTCGACAATCTGGCCCAGATACATAACGGCGATGCGGTCGCTGACATGGCGAACGACGGCCAGGTCATGGGAGATGAAGAGATAGGTCAGCCCGAACTGTTGCTGGAGCTGCATGAGCAGGTTCAATATCTGGGCGCGCACCGAGGCGTCGAGGGCGGAGACGGGTTCATCGCAGACGATGAATTGCGGCTGCAGGGCGAGGGCGCGTGCGATGGCGATGCGCTGGCGCTGGCCGCCGCTGAAGGCATGGGGAAAGCGCTGCATGTGGTGGGGCTGCAGGCCGACGGTGGTGAGCAGTTCGGCGACACGTTCTTCCAGTTCTTTGCCGCGGGCGGCTCGATGCAGGACAAGCGGCTCGGCGATGATCGACTTTACGCTCATGCGTGAATTCAATGAAGAGAGCGGGTCCTGGAAGATCATGTTCATGTGGCGGCGGACGCGGCGGCGCAAGTGGTTCTGGGACAGGTTGGTGATGTCGAGCATCTCGTTGTCGACGCGAAATCCGACGCTGCCGCCGGTTGGATGTTCGAGGCGGGTGATGGTGCGTCCGAGGGTGGACTTGCCGCAGCCTGATTCGCCAACCAGTCCGAGCGTTTCGCCTCCCTTGATGCTGAGGTCGATTCCATCCACGGCGCGCACGGTGGCGACTTGGCGGCGGAGCAGCCCGCGGCGGACTGCGAAGTGGGTGCGCAGGCTTTCCGTTGCGAGCAGGATTTCGTCAGGGCCTGGCATGCGCGAATTCCTCGGTATAGAGCCAGCATTTGACGAAGTGGCCGGGCTCGGTCTCGATCAGGGACGGTTTGCGCAGCCCCGGCACTTTGTCGGCGAAGGGGCAGCGTTCGACGAAGACGCAGCCGGCGGGCAGATCCAGCAGTTCCGGCACGGCGCCGGCGAGGGAGTGCAGGGGCGTCTTGGGCTGGTCGGTCCAGTTGGGAATCGACTTGAGGAGGCCCTGGGTGTAGGGGTGCTGGGGATTGGTGAAGAGCTGGTCGACGCTGGCCGCTTCGACGATTTCGCCGAGGTACATGACGATGACGCGGTCGGCGATTTCGGCGACGACGCCCATGTCGTGGGTGATGAGCATGACAGCCAGCCCCATCTCGGCCTGCAACGTTTGCAGCAGCTCCAGGATCTGGGCCTGAATTGTTACGTCGAGCGCGGTGGTCGGCTCATCGGCGACCAGCAATTGCGGCTCACAGGCGAGCGCGATCGCGATCATGACCCGCTGGCGCATGCCTCCGCTCAGTTGATGGGGGAATTCGTGGACGACGCGGGCCGGTTCCGGGAGACCGACGCGTTCCAGGAGGGAAACGGCTTTGTCCAGCGCTTCGCGGCGGTTCATGTCGAAGTGTTGCAGCAGGATTTCAACGATCTGGTCGCCGATCGAGAACATTGGATGCAAGGAGCGCATGGGCTCCTGGAAGATCATGGAGATCTGGCGGCCGCGGATGGCGCGGATTTCACGGCTGTCCGGGGCGAGTGCTGTCACGTCGACCGTGGTGTCGTCCGTATGCAGGCTGACTGTTCCACCGTCGATCCGGCCCGGCGGCATGGGGACCAGCTTGAGGAGGGACAGCGCTGTCACGCTCTTGCCGCAGCCTGACTCGCCGACGATTCCGAGGATTTCGCCCTGGTGAATCTGAAAGCTCACTCCGTTGACGGCGCGGGTGCGTCCGCGGTAGCCGCCGAAGGAGACGTAGAGGTCCTCAACTTCGAGGACCAAGCGGGGGTGTTCCCCGAGGCCGTTATTGTTCGAGCTGTAGGTCCGGCTTTCGTTCATCAACAAAGCTCATTGGCAGGCCGGCAGTGCAGTACGGGGGAAGCGAGCCGTGGTCACTGGCCTGAGAAAGGGTCGGCGGCATCGCGCAGGCCATCGCCCAGGAAGTTGAAGGAGAGAACGGCGATTGTAAGGAAGAAGACGGGGGCAATCAACCAGGGTTTGTGCGCCAGGACGGTGATGTCCTGCGCCTGTTTGAGCAGGACGCCCCAGCTGACCATCGGCGGCTGGATGCCGAGACCGAGGAAGCTGAGCGCGGTCTCGCCCAGGATCATGCCCGGTATGGCCAGCGTGGCGGCGACGATCATGTAGCTGAGCGTGCCCGGGAAGAGGTGGCGGGTAACGATCCACCAGGTGGTGGCGCCGTTTATGCGGCCGGCTTTGACATAGTCCTCGTTCTGGAGCGACAGGGTCATGCCGCGCACGACGCGGGCCAGCCCACCCCAACCGATACTTGACAGGATTACGGTGATGCCGAAGAAGACCTGGATCGAGTTCCACTCGGCCGGAATCGCGGCGGAGAGGGCGATCCACAGTGGTATGCTGGGGAAGCTGATCATCACTTCGATGCCGCGCTGGATGAGGTCGTCGACGATGCCGCCCAGGTAGCCGGAAACGAGCCCGACAATGCCGCCCAAGACAAGGCTGAGTGCGACGCCGACAAGGCCGACTGTCAGGGAGATGCGACCACCGTACAGGAGTTGGGAAAAGAGGTCGCGGCCCTGCGTATCGGTGCCCAGCAGGAAGAGCTTGCCCGGGCTTTCGACGCCGAGCAGGTGACGATCCCAGGTAAGTCCCAGGAAGCTCCGACTCTCCTCTGCCTGCACGAAGAGGCCAAGGGGGTAGATCTCGTCCTCATTGGGCACGTAGAGCCGGCGCAACGTCTCCGGATCACGTTCCTGTTTGAGGCCGTAGACGAAGGGGCGCAGGGTGAAGCGGCCATCCGGCGTGATGAAGCGGATGAACTGCGGCGGCACGTCGAGGTAGCCGGTATGGCGTTCGTTTAGCGGGTAGGGCGCGGTCAGTTCGGCGGGCAGCACCATCAGGTAGAGCAGGAGCAGGGCAGCCCCGCCTACGACTCCAATCCGGTTGCGCCTATAGCGCCACCAGATCAAGCCCCAATAGGAATAGGCAGCTGCTTCGTTCCTGCCAGAAGGCTGCTGCGCGACTTCCGCGGCCTCGGCAGGCGGGTTCGCCGGCTCAGGACGCGCCATCGCGCACCGTCCATATTGCAGCGGCCATTGAGGTACTCACGGTTCCACCAGGCGGATGCGAGGGTCGAGCCAGGCCAGGGTCAGGTCGGCGAGGAAGTTGCCGACGACGAGGGCGCCGCTCAGGATCACGAGAATGCTGCCGGCCATGTACATGTCTTCGGAGAAGAGGGCGCTCAGCAGGAGGGGACCGACTGTGGGCAGGCCGAGTACGAGGGCGGTGATGGTCTCGCCGCTGATCAGGCCGGGCAGACTGAGGCCCAGACCGCTTACAACCGGGTTGAGGGCGACGCGCAGCGCATGGCGGGTGATGACACGATTTTCGCTCAGGCCCTTCATGCGTGCTGTTTGAATGAAAGGCTCGCCGAGGGTATCCAGCATCTGGGCGCGGACGACGCGGATGGTACCTGCGGTGCTGGAGAAGCCGACGATAAAGGCGGGCAGCCAGAGATGCTTGGCGAGGTCGAGGACTTTTGCCGGCGACCAGTCGGCCGTGATGTATTCGGGGGAGAAGAGGCCGCCGATGCTGGAGGCGTTGAAGACGGTGACGGCCAGAAAGATCAGGATGAGGGCCAGCAGCATGTTGGGCAGGGCCAGCCCCAGGAAGCCCAGCACGGTAAACAGGTAGTCGGCCCAGGAGTACTGCTTCATGGCCGAGTAGACGCCGATGGGCAGGGCCAGCGCCAAGCTGAAGACCATGGCGGCAAAGGAGATCACGAGTGTCAGGACGAGGCGTTCACTGAGCAACTCGTTCACATCGGCACGCATGGCCATGGAGTAGCCCAGGTCGCCGCGCAGCAGGCCGGACATCCAGCGAAGGTACTGGACATAAACGGGTTGATCGAGGCCGTAGCGTGCACGCAGGCCAGCCAGCGCCGACTCGATCTGTGCGCTCGACAGGCGTTGCTCCTCCAGCTGCGATTCGAGCAACGTGAGGAAGTCGCCGGGCGGCAACTGGATGATCACGAATCCCAGAATCGAGACGAGCCAGAGGGTAATCAGCATCTGCACGCCGCGGCGCAGAACAGCTCTACCCATTGCGGCCCCCTGGACGGCGGCCAGTGGCTAGTGGGGTCGTGCAGTACGAAGCCACCAGCCACTGGCATGCATTGTCTATTGCTCGTAGTACCACTGCTCGAAGCGCAGGTACTCACTTTCACCCTGCGAGATGGCCGCCGGCGTGACCTGGCCGGGCACATTTCGCAGATTGGCGTTGATAATCAGGATCGCCGGGGAGTTGGCGACCGTACCGATCTGGAAGAGCTGATCGGCCAGAAGCACTCGATAGTCGTGGAAGGCCGCTTGCGCCTCGGATTTGTCCATTGACTGGAGCGCCAACTGCTGCAGCTCGGCGAGCTCCCTCAACTTGCCCTGCGGCTCCACGCCGCGGCGTTCATCTTCCCCGGCCGACTCCAGCCAGTCGTTTGTGGCGCGGGCGAATTGGCGCAGCGCCATGCCGTAGCGCCAGTAGCCGGTCCAGCCGCCGGTGCTGGGGTTGAGCCTGATCTGCCAGTCGTTGGCACTGAGCAGCTCGCTATGCAGCTTTCTCTCCACCGGTTTGGCGGCGACGCGCAGGCCGATTTCGCGCCAGTTGTCCATGGCGATTTCGGCGGTCTCGTCGGAGCCGATGCCCCAGCCCGAGCGGAACATCAGAGTAATGGTGAGCTGGCTGCCGTCGGGGAAGGTGCGCAGGCCGTCCGAGTCGCGCTGGTCAAGACCGATGCCGTCCAGCAGCGCGTTGGCCGCGTCGGGATCGCGGGTGGCGTAGGCGCCGTCTATGGCTTCGTCAAAGACGCCTGGGGGGCTGAAGCCGTGACCGGGCCGGCCGAGGCCGAGGTGGATCGACTCGTTCATCAGCTCGCGGTCCAGGGCCAGGGAGAGGGCGCGGCGGAAATCTGCAGTGTGCAACAGCTCTGAGATTGCGGCATCGCCGATGTAGTTCTGGTTGATCATGAAGGTCTGGCGGCCGTTGAATACGTCGTCAAAGAAGGTGATCTGGATGCCAAGCTCTTCCTCTTTCTCTTTGAAGACGGGGAAGTCGCTGGGACGCACGACACGGAATAGGATATCGGTCTCACCGGCGAGTGTTTTGGCCTTGAGCAGTTCGGCGTCGCCATCGTATTTGTCGAGACCCTCGATGTAGTCGATGTAGGGGAGCTGGTTGCCCTCGGGGTCGACGCCGAAGTAGTAGGGGTTGCGTTCAAAGAGGACGTACTGCCCCTCTTTGTAGTCGACCGACTTCCAGGCGTTAACGGTTGGGGCGTTGGGGTCTCTGACGATCCACTGATTCTGGTGGAGGACATCGCGCAGTTTGTCATACTCTTCCTGTGCGTTGTCGGCGGCGGTGTCGTTGTAATCCGGGTGGAACTGTTTGAAGTAGTGTGCGGGCAGGCCGTAGAATCCATAGCTCCAGGCGCCGCGCGAGCTCACCAGGAAGGCAGGCCGCGGCTCGGCGAACTCGAAGCGGACGGTGGAGTCGTCGACCTTCACCACGGTGTCGGTTTCGGTGTTCATGCCGGACACGCTGTAGGGCTGCACGTTGTACTTGGACTGCACAATGTCGTTCCACCAGAAGAGGATGTCATCGGCGCCGTAGGGATGGCCGTCCGACCATTTCATCCCCGCGCGCAGATGGAAGGTGATGCTGGTGAAGTCTTCGGCCCAGTCCCAGCCCATGGCGACCTGGGGCATAAAGGTGTCGCGATCGTTGTGGAGGCGCTGCAGAAGGCCCTGCTCGAAGAAGACATCCCAGGCATGGGGCCCGCGCAGGGTGCCGCCATACTGGCCGATGGAGTCTTCAGGCTGGAGTACGAGCACATCGGCAGGAAGGCGTTCTTCAAGAGGCGGTAGGGTACCGGCCTTGACCATTTCGGCCAGCATCGGCGCTTCGGGGCCGGCCATCTCGGCGGCGGGGGCTTCTTCGGCGGCGGGCTCAGCCGCGGGTTCGGCCGGCGCAGGGGCAACAGCAGGCCCACAGCCTGCCAAAATCATGGCGAATACGGTGACTACGGATAGCCAACTGAAAACACGGGCTTGTCTGTGGACAGTCATTTCGTGCCTCCTCTTTTTCAGTGTAGCCTAGTGCGTTGCGATCAGTCCGCGATTCTCTTGCCCTCCTTTGCAAGGTTGTCACCAGTGGGGGGACCATCTCGATATACCGAAAACTAGAAACTGAACAGTTGCGGCCAGTAGGCGCCATTGAATTTGTCGCCGTATTGTTTGCCGAGGCGCTGCATTTCCTGGGCGCATTTGTGGTTGTCGGCGTGGTCGCCGGTTTTGCGCCAGAGGCAGGCGTCGGCCTGGATGTGGATGGCGATGGCGCGGCGGTGCTGGCGGTGGGCGTGGTTGGGGCCGGAGCCGTGCAGGGTGAGGCAGTGGTGGAAGCTGACGCGGCCGGCTTCGAGGTAGATGGGGGCGGTCTGGTAGTCGGCGTCCGCGGGCATGTACTGGCGGATGACGCGTTCCTGTTCGGTCATGTCGTAGCGGCCGAAGTGGCTGTACTCGGCGTGCCAGCCCCACTTGTGGCTTCCCTTGACAAAGTACATGGTGCCGAGCTCGGGGTTGACTTCCTGGAGCGGGATCCAGGCTGTGAGCATCTGGGGCCGGTCGCTGCTGCGCCAGTAGTTGTAGTCTTGGTGCCAGGCGACGTTGGCGGACTCGTGACCGCCGGCCGGTTTCGTGAGGATCTGCTCGTGCCAGAGGCGTACGGCGGGCGTGTCGAGGAGCTGGGCGGCGAGCTGGCCGATGCGCGGGTTAATGACGGCTTCGGCGAGGATGGGGTTGCACCAGTGGGAGTTGTCGACTTTGTGGAGGGCGTAGGGGTCGTCGCCGGGGCTCCAGAAGCGGGCGAGGGGTTCGCGGCCGGTCTCATAGCGGCCGGCGTTGACTTCGTCGACTGCGTAGGCCAGTTCTTCGCGCTGGTGGGCGTCGAAGAGTTCGGGGCCGAGCCAGTAGCCGTCTTCCTGGAAGCGGGTGCGTGCCTGCTCGTCAATCTCCAGTTCGGCCAAAGTCATACTCCATACCTCCAGTAATGTGTGCAGTCCCTGCCCTGCGGCGTCAGCCCTTGAGCCCGGTCAGCGCGATTCCCTCGATAAAGTAGCGTTGTAAGAAGAAAAACAGCAGCACGACCGGCAGCACCATCATAACCGAGGCGGCCATCAACTGCTGCCATTCGACGGTAGCCTGGGTCTTGTAGAAGTCCTGCAGGCCCAGGGCCAGCGGTTTTTTGTCCTGGCTGTTGATATAGATGAGCGGCCCGAGGAAGTCGTTCCAGGTGAATTGGAACTGGAAGATGGCGACGGTGGTCAACGCCGGCTTGGAGAGGGGGAGCATGATGCGCCAGTACTGGCCGAACTCCGAGCAGCCGTCGATGCGGGCGGCGTCGAAGAGCTCCTGGGGGAGGCTCATGAAGAACTGGCGGAGCAGGAAGATGAAGAAGGCGTTGCCGAGGAAGGCGGGTACCCAGAGCGGCCGCAGCGTATCGACCCAGTCCAGGGCGCGGAAGACGAGGAAGAGGGGGATCATGGTGACGTGGGCGGGCAGCATCATGGTCGCCAGGAGGACGGCGAAGAGCACGCGGCTGCCGGGGGCGCGGTAGCGGGCGAAGGCGTAGGCGACGATCGAGCATGAGAAGAGAACGCCGAGCACGTTGAGGACCGCCAGGTAGAGCGAGTTGAAGAAGTAGCGCACGAGGGGGACGGCCTCGAGCGCATCGCCGTAATGTGTCCACTCGACGGGGGAGGGGATGAGGGCCGGCGGCCAGATGAAGAGCTGCGCGTCGGTCTTGAGCGAGGTGATGATGAGCCAGTAGAAGGGGAAGGCGAAGAAGAGCCCGCCGACGAGGACGACGCCGTGGACGGCGAACGTCTCGATCAGACGCATTGTCCGATAGATGCTGAACGGGGGCGCGGTGCTTAGCTGGGCCTCGCCCACGCCTCTATTGACCGCCATAGTGAACCCACCTCAGGCTCAGCCGGAACTGGATATAGGTCAGGACGACGATAACGATGAAGAGCAGCCAGGCCATGGCCGAGGCGTAGCCCATTTTGAAATAGTTGAAGGCGTGGCGGTAGAGGTAGAGCACGTAGAATAGGGTCGAGTCGGCTGGGCCGCCCTCGGTCATGATGTAGGCCTGGGTGAAGACCTGGAAGCTGTTGATGAAGCCTATCACCACTACAAAGAAGATAGCTGGTGAGATCATCGGAATGGTGACGTGCCAGAACTTGCGCAATCTGTTGGCGCCGTCGAGTTCGGCGGCCTCGTAGAGATGGGTGGGCACGCCCTGGAGCGCGGCGAGAAAGATGACCATGTTGATGCCGACGCCGGTCAGGTTCATGACCACGAGGCCAGGCTTGGACCAGGCGGGGTCGCCGAGCCAGTTCGGGCCCTTGATGGAGAGGAAGTAGAGGAGCGTGTTGATCAGGCCGAAGCGGGGTTGCAGCAGCCAGATCCAGAGTATGGAGACGGCGACGAGAGGCATGATGGCGGGCACGTAGAAGGCGGAGCGGAGGAAGGAGCGCCCGCGCAGGTCGCCGCGGTTCAGGACCATGGCCAGCCCGAGGCCGGCGGCCATTGAGGTCGGGACAGCGAGGGCGGCGTAGTAGGCGGTGTTCCAGATGGAGATGCCGAGCAGATTGTCGTCGAACATGGCGCTGTAGTTGCTGAGGCCCATGAAGCGGGTCGGGAGCAGGACGGAGTAGTTGGTCAGGCTGAGCCCGAAGGACGCGATCATGGGGCCAAGGTAGAAGATCAGGAAGCCCAGAATCCACGGGGAAGCGAAGACATAGAACCAGAAGGTCTCGCGAGCCCGCAAACTTCTGAGAATGGCCGGTCTTTTCACCATTGTGCCGCGCCCCAGCAGAGGAAGAGAGTAGGCATTTGCGACCGCATCGGCGGCGCGGCTGCAAAGCCTGGGAGGAGAAAGAGTGGCCAGCGGCAGACAGGCGGCCGCCGGCCACTGACCACAAGATTCTAAACTGATGCCCAGAAATCGTCCAGCGCCTTCTGCACGATTTCCTGCATGTCGGCGCAAGCTTCCTCCGGCGTCTTCTGGCCGTAGAAGACCCAGTCACGGCCGGTGCCGGGGTAGGTCCACAGGTCCTGGATTTCCTGCCCGACCGGAGTGATGGGCCGGAAGTTGGCGTAGTTCATCGACTCGTTCGCCAGGCGACGCAGATCGGGGAAGGGCGAACTGTTGATGACGTCCTCGTCGAGCGCGGCTGCGATCAGACAGGGGATGTTCTGGTAGCGCAGCGTGTGCGCGATCTGGGAATCAAGCCCTGCCAGGAAGTTGAGCAGCTCGAAGGACTCTTCAAGGTTTTGGGCGCCGGCGGGGATGGCCAAGCAGAAGCCGCCGGCAAAGCCGGTATACTGGTCCATCATGCCGCGGAGGCGCCAGGGCGCGAGGCCGAAGTTGAGGTCCTCGTAGTAGCGGGCGAAGTTGCTCAGGTTCCAGTCGCCGCTGACCATCATGGCGAGGCGGCCGGTGCCGAAGGGGCTAAAGCCGGCCACGGTCGGCCAGCCGGCACTGAACTCGGAGGCCACTTCGATGCCGCCGACGGCGTTGACACAGTCGTACTGCCACTGCATCGTTTCGACCAACAGGGGGTTGTCCAACCAGGCGGTGCGCTCATCCTTCATGAACTCGGCGCCGTTGGCCCAGGCGTAGACATAGTCGCCACCATTGCCGTAGCCGAGCATCTGGCTGGGGATGAAGCCCATGACCTCGACGGCGCCGTCATCGTTGGTCTGGGTGAGCTGTTCGGCGAGCCCGATCATGGCCTCCCAGTCCTGTGTGGGCGGCGGGTCGTCGGCTTCGAGACCGTGTTCGGCGAAGATGTCCTTGTTCCAGATGATGAAGCGGCCGTCGGTGTTGAAGGGGATGGAGTAGACTTTGCCGTCCCAGACGCCTTCAGCCCAGGTGGCGGGGAAGTAGTCGTCGGCGTTGATGCCGTACTGGTCGACAAAGTCGTCGAGCAGGGTGGCGCCGCCGCGCCCGGCCCAGCCGGCCATGCGGAAGCGGTCCTGGCGGGTGATGTGGGGTGCGGCGCCGCCGGCGCTGGCGGTCATGAGCTTGGGCGTCATTTCACCCCATTTGAAGGTCACGAACTCGATGCTGACGCCGGGCATCATCTCCTGGTACTTCTCGATCTGTTCCTCGGCCCAGTCGGCTGCGCCTTCCGACCAGAATTCCAGATTGACGGCCTCCATTGGCTCGTCGGCTGCTGCGCCGGTATCCTCCATCGCCGGGGCCGCGGGTACACAGGCTGCGGCCATTGCCGCGCCGATACCGCCGGCCGAGTACTGCAGGAACCTACGTCGCGAGAGAGTGCTTGTCTTCATGGGAGTCGCTCCTTGTTGAATCGGTGGACAGTTGGAAATTGCGTTTGCCGGATTCAATTGCTGCACGCTGGGAGCATGCAGACATGCTAAGACGAAGCGAGAGTCGGGCCAGACTTCTGTGCCCCGCAGACAGAAGGGAGCGGGACATTCCCTGTCCTGGGCGCTATCTTCGCGCTTTGGCAAGATTATAGCATTCAGTTGTGGGCCCCGAAAACAGAACAAAAGAGCCATTGCGGAAGGTGCAATGGCTCTATGTCGCTATGGTTGGGGGGTGGATAGCTGCTTACCGGTTTTCCTTGCGGTGCTTACTCGTCGTCGTCCGCCCGGGGAGTCAGCACAGTGCCGTCGGCGGTTTGGGCGCGGAAGGCGAAGGCCCAGCCGCCGTGATTGGAGCCGTGTTCGTTGCTGAGCTTGAGGACGATTGTGTTGGCGCCGGCGCGGAGTTGGACGGGGAGGCTGTGGCTGCGGAAGGCGTAGTGGTGGCCGAGGTCGTGGAGGTCGTCGTTGAGGCGCAGGTTGAGGTGGTCGTCCCAGGCGAGGTGGAGGGTGGCGGCGGTGTCGGTGGGGGCGTGGAGGATGCAGCGGGCGAGGGCGGCGCCGGTGTCGGTTTTGCCGACGCCGCGGCCCCAGGGGCGGAAGAGGTGGTTGAAGTCGACGAAGCCGTGGTGGGCGGCGCGGCGGGTCCAGCGGGCTCTGTCGCGGCCGTGCTGGCGCGAGCCGTCGGTGAGCCAGGCGGACTCGGCGGTGTGGAGGCCGTCGTAGGCGGCGCCGGGGTCGAAGGTTGTTTCCGCCGGGAGGGTTGCGGCCATGGCCTGGCCGTCGTGGTTGGCGAAGGGGCCGCAGAGCCACCATTCACCGCTCTCAGGGAGGTCGAGGTCGTGGGTGGCGCGGGGGAGCTCAGCGCCGGGCAGGAGTTGGTGCCAGTCGGGCATGGTGAAGAAGGGGCGGACGGGGGTCTGCTGGTACCAGTAGGTGGTGGAGCAGATGTCGTTGGCCATGCAGCCGAAGCGCATG
>JAPPKT010000172.1 GCA_028819675.1 Caldilineaceae bacterium
GGCCGAATAGGCCCGACCGCCCAAAAGCGAGGAGAGAGTGAAGAGGAGTGAGGAGCGAACGACGCCGTTTGGTCTGGAGAGATTAGATCATGAACTGACCGGGGGTAGACGTTACCTAAGTTTTGCGAAAGTGTGCCCCCATCTTGGGGATGTACTCAGATGAGGCGGGCCATTACTCGCTGGTGCCGTTTGGCATTGCAAGCAGGGCCAACGCCACGAAATTCCATGCTGCCAGCTCGGGCAGGGCGGCGAACGCATCCACTTGGGCGTGCGCCAGGGATGCCCCGAGGGCGGCCAGGAGGCCAGTCCGGTACCATGCTTGCGCCCCGCGCGATGGGTGTCTCAAGACTGAGACCAGCCAGCCGAGCAGGGCGCCCAGCCACAGCAGCCCGAACAGCCCCCAGCCGGTTGCGTACTCCAGCCAGACGGAATGGGCGTGAAGCAGGTTGGGGTCGGCTGCCGGGGAGGGCTGGAGGAATGCCGGGAAATTCCAGTAGAATCCGCCCGGGCCTACGCCAAGCAGCGGGTACTGTCTCCAGAGTGACAAGGCGTCTCTCCAGATAGCGAAGCGTGAGCGCAGGGTCTCGAGGTTCAGCAGGCGCTCGCCATAGAGCTGGACGATTTCCAGGCCGACGACTAGCGCCAGGCCAACCGCCAAAGTCAACAGGACTGCCGATCGCTTGCCCATGCGGAATCGTTCATGCCGGGCCGCGGCCACGGCGAAGACGAGAACGGCAGCCGGCAGGCCGAGGAGGAGGGCGCCGCGGCTGGCTGTCAGGAGCAGTGCCGCGGCCACGAGGAGGCAGCATGCGGTCAGCGCGGGGCGTATGCGACCGGAGGTTGCCAGAAGACCGATGCCGACAGGGAGTGTGCGTAATAGATATAGGGCCGTCTGATTGGGAGAAAAGGAAATTCCCATCAGGCGCCGCACTCCGTCGACGGAGACGCCTCCGCCGATCAGCCAGTCGATTCCTGCGACGCCCGCGGCGAGCGCGCCGCCGGCGAAGAGGGCGGTCAGGAGGGTCTGCTGCTGACGCGGCCGAGCGGCCAGCAGCCTGATGCCAGTGTAGAGCAGGGCAGGTACTATTACATACTCCCAGAGACCAACAGTATAGCCTGGCCAGTGCCAGACGTTGCGGGCGGCCAGGAGGCTGATCACGGTCCAAGCGGCGACGAGCAGATCGGCGTGGTGCGCGTTGCGTACTGCGATCCTTGTTTGGCGAAGCGGGAAAGCGGCTTTGAGCTTAGACCTGATGTACCAGACTCTGGTTTGGATGGCCCGCTGTGCGAGGGCAGGAAGAGTGGCCAGCAGCGCGGCTTGGGCCGGCGGGACAGCCCAGACGGCGCAGACGAGTCGCAGATCCTTGTGCTGAAAGTGGAAGGGCAGGGCGGCGGCCGCGATCATGAGTCCCGAAACCGGCTCGGCGGCGATGAGAAGTGCGGCAGCGAGCCAGCAGAGGATGATCAGCGGCGGCCAGACGGCAAGGTAGTAGACGGTGAGAAGGAGGGCCCAGAGTGCGAGCTTTCCGGTTAACGGCCATGTGCGGTAGTCAGACTGCCAGCGACGCAGAGGCAGGGCGCGGGCGGTGAGTGCTGCCCACAAGAGAAGGAATCCACAGGCCAGTAGCAGGAGGGCGAATCGCAGATAGAGCAAGACCATTGTAGCGGACGGTTCGGTCTCGGTTGTTGCCTGAGCAGCCTCAGTAAACACGGAGAGCAGGGCATGCTCTTTCCCTTCAGGTGTGACGAGGGAGAAGCCCCACATTGGATCGGACGCGGGAGCGGCCGGACGATCTGCCGGCCATCCCATTGCTGCCAGCCACGGCCAGGTTGCCTGTGCATATCGGATGGCCTCCTCTGTAAGACGCAGCTGATCGGCCGATGATACGGTCTTCCAATGGTCTTGCACTTGCCGATTCCACCCGAAACGGACAGCCCAGATGGGAGTCTGTGCATCTCCGGCGGCGACCATGACGCGGCGGACCCACAAGGCGCGACGGAAGTTGAGGGCGTCGACACGGCTGCGGGCGTCTTTCGGAGCGGTTCCGAAGCCGAAGGGCTGGACGAGAACGGCGTCGAAGTAGGGTGCCGCGCCGGCGGCGTAGAGCCGCTGGAGGAAGAAGCCTTCGTCGATGGCAGTGTGGCCGCGGTCCTGGGTGGGCGCCAGCGCAGCGGCCAGTATGACCGCGTCGGGGTCGGCAGCGCGGACAGCAGTGGCGGCCGCACGCAGCAGACGGGCGTAGGCGACCGGATCGATCAGCCGGTTTCCCCAGTGGGGGGCGATGTTGGGCTCGTCCCATATTTGATAGAAGCGGACCGTGTCCTGGTAGCGGAGGGCGAATGCGGCGGCAAAGCGGGCGAAGGTTTCCGGCGCGGCGGGGGGCGCCAGTCGCCAAGGCAAGTCGTTCTGCGAGGACGCTGATGAGGGTCGGTCTACGCTGTCTCTTGCCCAGGAAGGGCTGCCGTCCAGAACGATAACAGGTACCAGGCCGGCGGCTGCGATTTCGGTCAGGACCTGGTCGGTCCAGGTCCAGTGGAACTCGCCCGGCTGCGGTTCGATGCGGCTCCAGTCGATGCGCTGGCGGACCCAGCCGAAACCGGCTACGTGAAGACGATTCAGCGCTTGCAGCCGCTCCTGCGGGGCATTGTATTGCTCGAGCGCGACGGTTACACCGAGAAAGGATATCTGGCTGGCTGAGGAGGATAGGGAGCGGGGCTGTGACTTTGCCTGCAGGCTGCTGGGATCATGCTCGCGAAGGTCCCGAAATGTCAGGGCGATCTCTACGCCGAGGTAGCAGAGAATCGCGTAGAGAATTGCGAGATGGATCAGTCGGATGGTGGTCTGGGCCACGGCACCGGGTCTTAAGAACGATCCAGGCAATGGTCAAGGATATTCTGGATGTGGCGCCTCTCCTCTTCGAATGTAGAGAGGCGTTTTTGTACAGACCTGATGTCGATGGCACGGCCGTGGTCCCGCTCGTCTACGGCCTGCTGCAAGATCCTCAGCAGCAGGCCGACGATGCGGCGGCGACGCTGATATTCGAAGGGCAGATGGGGATCGGAGATGGTTTCGGGCAGGGAGCGGTACCACGCCTCCTTTTCTGCCAGCCTGAATTCGAGCCGCAGAGAGGAAGCTCCCATCTGCGTACGCGTGTAGATGGAGCGTTGGGGGGTGGACGGTTCGGTCTGCTGCGCGTCGTCGAAGGGGAGAATGCGGCCGTCTTCGGAGTTTAGCCAGAGGATAGGCGTTGCGTAATCGACGCGGTTTGGGTCGTTGATGTACAGATTATTGCGGGCGATGCTGACAGCGGCGTCGATGTGGCCGCGACCCTGACCCGCGACAAGCGCTTCGTAGACGCCGGCGGCGAAGTACACAGCGGAGCGATCCAGGATCTCGTAGCGCATGGCGATGACGGCAGGCAGGCCGCTCTGGAGCAACTGGTGAGCGATACCGGCAAAGGGTCGTGAACTGTCGACACGACCCGCCAGGCAGGCGTTGAGAAAGACAAGCTTCACCGATTCTGCCTGCTGCAACACCGTGCGCAGTGCGGCGGAGGACACGAGGGTTGGGGCGTCACCGTCCCATAGGAGGAGGCCGTCCTCATTGCCGTGGCCGACAAAGTGCAGTATGTCGGGCCGGGATGTCACCAGCCGTTCCCGGATCTGCTGGATGGTAACGCGGCCGTCCAGATGGTCCAGCGCCACGCGGGCAGCGGGAAGCTTTTCGATTGCGGAACGGATCTGTTCGCTCTCGGTGTGTGCGGCCAGTTGATGGCCCGATTCATCTTGGTGGGGCCAAAACTGTTCGGGGACCCCCGTCATTCCTGAGTCGACCGTCACCAACAGAACTTTGAGAGGGAGCGCCGCCTCCAGCGCCCTGGGGCGGGCAACATAGCTGACGAGATTCCGGGTGCGAACGAGTGATAGATTGGGGTCGGCCGCGAAGGACTGATTGCGGAGGGGATCATGGAGCGTCTCCCAGGGCAAGGCCGCGACGGCAGGGGGATGCAGGATGAGGCGCAGCCGGAGCCGGCCGCCGCCATCCAGGTCGGCACGGGCCTGGGCCCAGAGGTCCCGGACTTGATCGCGGAACAGTTCGGAAAAGAGCCTGCTGCCGATTTCGGCCAGTAGCTCTTCCCCTTGTGTCTGAACCGGGTCTCCCAGCCGGGCCAGGAACTCCACCCAGACGAACTGGAAGGCATCCTGAGCGAAGGTGGATGCGCCACTCAGCCCGCGATAGGACGCCAGTACGGCAAAGGGGGTCTCGTCGCCGCTTATGGTGATATCGAAATTCGTGTACTCGCTCAACTCCGGTTTCCAGTTGTTCCTTTTTGTTTTATAGTATCATCATCCTTGTCTTCAGGAAACTGGAAGTGGAAAATTGGGTACTGAAAACTGGTATTCGCCGTTCGGGGCCGGAGGCCAACAGGGTGCGGGTCAACCCGCAGGCGGAAGTGCGTCCTTTGCAGCGACGGGGATGGAACGTTCTACGACAGCGGTGAAGGTGTACGGCCCGAACCGACGCTTTGTGCAGCGCGTGAGCGTGCTGGCCTGGACGGTGGCGGCCACGGTCGCGATCAGCTTGTTTCTGCGGCTGCCGACGGTCGTATTTACGCTGAACGCGCTGGGCTCGCCGATGTCGATCCGAATCAGCGAGACGACGGTCATCGCGGTCTTTATCGCGCTGCTCACGGCCAGCGGGACGGAACGGGCGATCCGTACGCATCCTCTCTACTCCGGAGACCCGTTGGGCGGCGAACCTGAAAGCGGAGGGCACACCTGGCTCTTTTGGGGACTGCCTGCCGCCGTTTCCATTTTGGCGGTACTGCTGGCGCCTGAGGCCAGGACGCCGCTTTTTCAGGCCGGAGCTGCTCTGCTCAGCGGCGGGTTGATCGCCATCATTCTGTTCAACCTGTACGCTTCCGTAGACCAGGAATCGGCGGGGTACCGACAGGCACGCATCCTGCTCAACGTGCTGTCCTATACGGCGGCGCTGGCGCTTTTCCTGCTGGTGTACCAGACAAGAACGCGCAGCCTGCTTTCGGGGACCCTGATTGCGGCGACATCGGCGCTGCTGGCTGTTGAGCTGCTGCGGGACATTATGCCCAGAGTGAATGTCGTGCTCATGTATGCGGCGCTGGTTGCGGTCGTATTGGGCGAGGCGGCGTGGGCGTTGAATTACTGGCCCCTATCGGGAGCAAGCGGCGGGCTGGTGCTGCTGCTGATTTTCTATCTGTTTGTTGGGCTGGCCCGGCACGCGTTGCATGAGGGCCATCTGAGCCGCAGGCTTGTGCTGGAGTATTCGGCTTTTGCGGTGCTGGCGCTTGTATTGATTGTGCTGATCGGGCCTGGACTCTAGGCTCCCAATCCTACTCTCATGCCTAGAACGGCCCTAGTTCTGGCGCGATCTGCTTTGGACTAATGGCCGTTCTCCTCTCTGGTTGCGGCAGCAAGTCTTTCGAAGTTACCTCTCCAACCAGCTCTCAACTGCGGTTCGGCGGCAAGTTTCTGAACAGTTTGGGTCAGCAGGCGGTTGACCGGCGTTTGGATGCCGACTTCCACGCCCTTGCGCACGACGGCTCCGTTGTACCAGCCGACTTCACTCCCCCTCTTACCTGACTCCAGATCGAGGAAAAGGCTAGGCATCTTGCCTCCCCTGGCTCCGCCGACGACCCTGTGCAGGGCAGGCCGAAGGAGCGGGCGCGGACCGAAACGCAACAGGGGAGCGAGAGTGCGGAGCGGGTATTTTTCGACGTTGAGAGGGTTGATGCCGGCGGCGGCCATCACGCGCAGGGCCTCGCGCAGGGCGTCGATCTCCAGGTCGGCGATGCGCGGATGGGCGAAGGTGACGCCGGGCGGCTCGGCGAGGATAGCGCTGGTGGCGTTGCCGATCATATTCATGAGCAGCTTCGACCATTTCATGCTGTGCGCATCGTTGTACACCGTGGCGGGGAGGCCGGCGGAGGAGAAGCGCGAGGAGAGAGGAGTGAGGAGAGAGGAGAGAACGTTGCTTCCGGGACCCTCGCTGTCTTCGTGGAAGTCTGCGAGGCCGACGGCAAAGGTGGGTTTTGTAACCTGGACGATGCCAGGCTCTTTCACTTCGACAGGTGCCGTGATAGTTCCGGCGAGGACCCGCTGGGGGCCAAAGCGGGCGGCGATCTGTTGTTCGTTGCCGACCCCGTTCTGCAGGCTGAGGATGGCTGGGGGAAGCAGTGCTTCTGCCGGGGCCAGTTCGTCCAGAACGGTTTCCGTGTCGTAGCTCTTGACGGCGAGGATGGTGAGGTCATAGGAGCCGGGAAAGGCTTCGCGAAGAGAAGAGACGGCGCTGACCGAGGGGATCCTTTCCACCGCGCCATCAGCCGCGTGCAGCTCGAGACCACGCGATTGCAGGGCAGCGGTTGTGTCAGTGCGACCGACCAATTTCACGGCGTGCCCGGCCGAGGCCAGCTTGCCCCCGACAAAACAGCCGATGGCCCCGGCCCCGACTATTAGGATACGAAGGGGGTCCATGGCTCAGTTCCCACCGGCTGGTCGCCGGGCGTGGAGGTCGTACAGGCCATAGGCAGCCGCCAGCAGCTCGATAGGATGGCGGGAGGGGAGGCCGGTACCGTGTTCCAGCTGCCAGCGGCAGGTCTCGGAGTCGCAGGCGGTAAAGGAAACCGATCGCTCGGAAAGTAGGGCCGACGCGTCAGCCTGCGCCGCGACATAGTCGAACAGCTCCGCACCCACGTCCATGGCGATCTGGTATTTTTCGGTCTTGTAGCCGTAGGTCCCGGCGATACCGCAACAGCGGGCTTGGCTTTCGCGCAGGTCAAGGCCCGGGATCCGGGCCAGCAGGTCGAGCGCGGGTTTGCCGATGCGATGGGCGCGCAACTGGCAGGGGGCATGGTAGGGAAGTATAGAGGGTTGATCTGATTGGTTAAGCGGGCGCAGGTCGGAGGGCAGCTGGTCTTGATCGAGACGTTCGCGCAGCCATTCGAAGATATCCCAGGTGGCGAGCTTGAGTGCCCGGGTTCCTGCATCGCTCTCCAGGTCGAGCAGCTCCGGCGCCTCCTCCTTAAGGGTCAGGGTGCAACTGGTGCTGGTGCCTAGGATTGGGTAGCAGGCGTTTACGTATGGGGCGAGGCGGGCGACGTTGCGGCGATGGTAGCTCTCGGCGGCGCCGAATTCTCCGTTGGACAGCATGGGCAGTCCGCAACAGTTCTGCGGAGGCACTATCACTTCGTAGCCGAGATGCTCCAGCACGAGAATCGCGGCCATGCCCACGAATGGTTCGTAGTATTGGGTTGCACAGCCGTGAAAGTAGACGACTTTTCGCTCGCTGCGCAGGCGCTGGGCACGGGTACGCGCCAGCCAGCGGTTGAGCGTTTCGTGGTGCCAGCGGGGCAGGGGCGCCTTCTCTGCGATACCGAACAGGGAAGCGGCGAGCTTACGGCTGAGCGGGTTGTGCAGTAGGAAGTTGGCGAGGCCGGGTTGGATGCTTCCCATCCGTCCCAGGAGTTCGTTGCGGCCCAGGAGCCGGTTGCGCAGGGAGAGGCCGCGCGCGGCCACGATGCGGGCGCGGGCGCGGGCGTTTATTTCGGCGATACGGACACCGGTCGGGCAGACTTCGTTGCAGACGCGGCAGCCGGAGCAATAGTCGACGGAGGCGTCAGGCATCTGGCCGGCGGCAAGTGTGCGGGCGATGTGGCCTGCGGCGTCTTCGTAATGTGGGTGGCCGAAATCACGGAAGCGTTCGGACTGGGGGGCGGCGTACTTCGGTCCAGGGAAGCTGTCGGTCACTTCGGAGACCGGGCAGTAGCTGGTGCAGATGTTGCACTTGATACAGGCGTTCAGGCTGAGGCCGACAGAGTTCACGGTTGTGTTTTGCATAGAGGCGATGGCCAGAGATTTGGGTAGACCGCTGGCACTATTGGCTTTTGATCACTCCATTTGCGGCGGCGAAGCCGGTAGCGATGGCGATGCCTTCGCGGCTGCGCTCGCGGATGGGGTCGGTGTGGGCGAGAATTGAGCCCGCGGCCCACAGGTTATCATAGACAGGCGCGCCGAATTGGTCCAGCGGACGAAAGTGGTGGTTGACGGAGACACCGGCCTGGAAGATTGGATGGCCGCGTTTGTCGAGGAAGAGAGGGCGCAGCCAATGTGAGCGGACCTGCGGTGCGGTCAGCGGCAGGTCGAAGACGGTCTCCTTTACACGGCCGCAGCGGTCAGCGTAGATGCCACCGCCGAGGATGCCGCCGGTTGCGAGCAGGTAGTTGCGGGCCGTGTGGCGAAGGGGGCGGCTTCCGGTTTCGGTCTCGATCCACTTGATGCGCCGGCCGGACGCGTGGAACCCGCAGACTTCCATGCCGATTTCGACTCGTACACCCAGTCGGTCCAATTGGGCGCGCAGGACGGCGTCGAGGCGCAAACCTGGTACGCTTGGGGGCAGGGTCGGGATTTCGAAAACGGCGGTGCTTGGTCCCCGGCCGTCCTTAGATTGGGTTGTGTTAGGGTCTCGACCGACGAGCGCCAGGTGAATTTTCTTCAGGAGGCAGGAGTGGTCGTTCAACCCCAATACTGCGGGTAGACCGACACGTTCGCCAGCCGCGGCTACGTCTACTACCATTTCGGTGATTTTTGCCTGCGCGTCTGGCTGGTCCAGCAGTCGGGCCAGTTGCAACGGGCTATGGTCACGCCTTTCGGCGAGCTGATGGAGGGGCAGGGACGCGCTGCGAGCATGGATGCCCTGTCTTTGCAGATTTTCGGCGATCAGGGCCGGGTAGAAGTCGGGCATACCGTTCAAGCCGACGATTACCAGAGAGCGGTCATCCTCCAGGTTGGCGGCCTGTTGGCCGGCCGGCGCCAGATAGACCGGACGGGGGGCGCCGACCGGTGAGATGAGCTGGCAATTGCGCCCGAGGTTGTCGTTGTCGACCTTTTCGTCAAGGTCACTCTTTTGCGAAATCGGCTCCTCAGGCGCTTTGGGAGCAGGAAGATTCATGGTCGCGCCCGGGCGTACATAGGGCAGGCCCGCCGCGGCGGTAAGCCGTTGAAACGCGTCCAGCGCTGTCGCAATTGCGTCCACGCCGAGAAGACGGTAGGGATGTGCGGGCGGCAGTTCGGGGAGCGACTGTGTCCAGTCGGCGACCGCCTCTTCGCTGCTTTGCACATATCCCAGAAGATCGATTGTACCGGCGTGCCAGTGTGTCGCGCCGGCGCCATGGGCGATCACGCGCACGCGCAGGCCTGCGCGTGCGGCGGTATATGCGGCAAAGAGGCCGGTCAGGCCGGCTCCGATTACAAGGAGATCGAGCATGCGCGGTTAGGGGTTTTGGCTCATGGTTTTCGGCATTACATTACACGGCATCATAGCAGTCGCTCCAGATTCGATGGCAGATTCCCGTGCGGACGTCATAGCTAGCGGTCTAAATCAGAAATGGAGGAATCGGAGCGATAGAAGGAGGAAAGGGGGCTTTCCCCGTCATCGACGGGCAGGTGATCGGCGTTCAGAATGCTCAGGTAGATCAGCTCGTCCAGGCGTTCCTGGCGCAGCTGCTGTCCCCAGAGGATGGGTGCGACGCCCTTCCAGCGTTCCTGGAGGAAGTCGCGCAGGAGAAGATTCGGCTGGGAAACGGCCGCCTGGGGATCGACGGCGGCGGAGCGCTGGTGGGAGTCGTCTTTGGGGGTGGGACTTGATGTGGACTCAGAGCCGGTGACGGCGGCTTCTGCCGCGGCGCTGTCGCGGTGGTGATGGGCCGGGGACTGCATGTGGGCCACGCTCCACTCGCCGGATGCGGACGAGGCATTGCCGGCGCGCAGCTGGTGGAGGATACCGACGGCGCGGTAGGTGCAGAAGCCGCCCTGACACGGCCCCATGCCGAGGCGGACATCGCGGCGCAGGTCGTCGAGGGTGACGGTCGGGTTGCGCTGGGCGGCACCTTCCAGCATGGAACGGGTTACCAGTTCACACTCGCAGACCAGCTCCGACTGCAGGTTTTCGTCTTCGACTTCGTTGAGCCGGTGGCCGAGCCAGTAGTGTCCCTGTTCGACGCCGGGCACGGGTGTCCCGGCGGTGCGGCAGGGGCGGGAAACGCCCAACTGCTCGCAGGCGGCGTCGACAGCGGACTCGGCCATGAGGCGGAAGGTCGTCCATTTGCCGCCGGTTATGGTGATCAAGCCGCGCAGGCCGTCCCGCTGCTGGTGGTTGAGCAGAGCGAGGGCACGGGTGGCGTCACGGCTGTCCTGGGGCAGCTCCGTCGCCGGGTACTCGTTCGACTGGGCACCGTTCTTGCTTTGGGCAGGGCCACCGGGCAGTTTGGTCTCCTGGTATAAGGGCCGCACGCCGGCCCAGGCGCGCAGGATGCGGGTGCGGCTGAGGCCGGGGACGAGTTTGTCGCCTTCGGTGAGCATCAGGTCGATTTCCCACTGCTCGATGGGCAGGTCCTCCGGTTCGGCCACTCGTTCGTCGGTGGTGCCGATGACGGTGACGGTGTGAATCGGCACGAGGATGTCGCCGTCGCCGGGCATTTTGCAGCGGTTGATGACGGTGTTGGTCAGACGGGCGTTGGTGGCGAGCATCACCCCTTTGCCGAGGATCATCTTCACCTCTACACCTGCGAGTGCGGCGACATGACCGGACCAGGCGCCGGCGGCGTTGATGACGAGATCGGCGTCGATGTGAAGCTCTTCTGCGGAGACTGTGTCGAGAACGGTGGCGCCGGAGAGTGTGCGGTTGCCGTCTCCGCCGGAGAGGTGGAGACGGGTGAGCTCGTGGTAGGGCAGCAGGGTGGCGCCGGCCTGGCGTGCGGCCTGGGCGGTGGCGTGGGTGGCGAGGAAGCTGTCGGCGGCGGCGTCAGGCAGTTCGAAGACGCGGCTTATGCGGGGATTGAGCAGAGGCTCGCGGCGCAGGGCGGACGCCGCAGGGATTTCGGTGCAAGGGATGTCGAGGCGGCGGCAGGCGGCGGCAAAGCGATCGGGATAGTCGTCCTCGTCTTCGGGCGTGACGACGAAGAAGCCGCTCGTATCTTCGATGCAGTGGGTGTGGGTACGGCGGAGGATGCGATTCTCGCTGATACACTCGACAGCGCTGTCGGGATCTTTGAGTACGTATCTTGCACCGCTGTGGAGGAGGCCGTGGTAGCGCCCGGTTGTGCCGTGTGTCAGGTCGCGCTTTTCGACGAGGACTGTGCGAAACCCTCGCAGGGCGGCATCCCAGGCTACACCGGTTCCGGTTGCGCCGCCGCCGATCACGAGGATTTCAGTCTGCATCCTCTTCATCGGGGGCTATCCAATGTCATGGAGAAGTTGATGGATCTCCTGGGCGCGGCTGCATTTGAGCGCTGTGGCAGCGAGCTCTCTGGCCGCGTCGACGTCGACGCGCCGAATTGCGGATTTGACCAGGGGAACGGCCGGGCCGGCCACGCTGATTTCATTGAGGCCCAGGCCCAACAGCAGGGGCTGCACGGAAGGGTCGCCGGCGACTTCACCGCAGATGGCGACGGGGATGCCGGCGGCGCGGCCGGCTTCGCAGGTCAGGGCGATCAGGCGCAGCACTGAGGGGTCGAGAGGGGTAGCCAAGGTTGCGACAGCGCTGTTTACCCGGTCTGCGGCGAGGGTATATTGGGCCAGATCGTTGGTGCCGATGCTGAGGAAGTCGACATGGGGGGCGAAGTGGTGCGCGAGGAGGGCGGCCGACGGCACTTCGATGAGCACGCCTACTTCGAGGGTGCCGAGTTGGCGGCGGCAGTGCTTATAGCCGGGAATGTCTTCAAGCAGTTGCAAAGTCTGGTGGACTTCGTTCACTTTCGAAATCATGGGGATGAGGATTCGAATGCGGTCTACGGGCGACACATTCTGCGCCAGCTCGATCAGGGCCTGGGCCTGGTCGATGAGCATTTGCGGGTGGCGAAGCAGGAGGCGGATGCCGCGCACGCCGAGAAAGGGATTGGCTTCGGCGGGAGGCTGCAGATAGGGGACCGGCTTGTCGCCGCCGATGTCGAGCAGGCGCACGGTCAGAGAGTGGGTGTTGGTGTAGGAATGCACATCCTGGTAGGCGGCCAGCTGCTCGGAAACGGTTGGCGGGCTAGTCCGGTGTTGGAAGAGGTTTTCGGTGCGGAGGAGACCGATGCCTTCAGCGCCGTTGGCATGGATGTGGAGGAGATCTTCACGGCTGTTGACGTTGACGCGTACGGGGATGCGTTCGCCATCGGGCGTGAGGGCCGGTTCATGGGAGTGCGAGAGCGCTTCGGCCTGAAAGCGGCGCAGACGGGAACGGGTCAACTCGTACTGTTCGAGCGTCTCCTCTTCGGGGTCGACGAGGAGGCGGCCGCGGATTCCGTCGACCACGCCGAACATGCCTGTCTGCAGTTGCAGGATTTCGGCGCCGGCACTGCAGACGAGAGGGATGCCGAGGCTGCGGGCCAAGATGGCTGTGTGGGCGGTAGGCGTGCTGGCAGCGAGGGCGATGCCAACGACGTGGGCCTGATCGAGGTGCGTGGTATCGAACGCGGTCAAGTCTTCTGCGAGCAGGATTGTATTATCGGGCAACGGGTTCAACTGTCGGGCAGAGGTGATACCGCCCAGGCGGAAGACGAGACGCTGGCCTACGTCGCGAATATCGGTGGCGCGGCTGGCGAAGTACTGATCGCTAAGGTCCTGGAAGAGCCTAACGAGATCGCCTGTGGCCTGGCGGGTGGCGCGGGTGGCGTCAACGCCGGAGTCGATGGCAGCGCGGACGGCGTCGGTGAGGGTGCTGTCATGGAGGATTTCGCGGTGGACGAGAAATATCTCTGCGGTTGCGGTCTGCCCGATTTGAGACAGCCGGGCCAGTTCTTCATCGACGAGGAGGCGGGCTGCCAGAAAGCGCTCCCACTCTTCGTCGGGGTCGCCGGCTGCGTGCGGGGAGGCCCTGCCGGAATCGTCGGCGGGGACCGGGGCGTATTTGTATATGTTGCCGATGCCTACCCCTGGCGCTGCCGATAGGCCGTGAAAAAGCTGCTGCACAGATTTCTCGCAGGTGTCTAGAAAAGGGAGCTGAGCGCCTCGATGGCTGCGGCAGCGTCGGGTCCTGTGGCTGCCAGTTGCAGGTCGTGCCCCTGGCGGGCCTGAAGCTGCATCAGTTGGATAATGCTTTTGAGATCGATGGCGCTGGTGTTGCGGCTAAGGTTGGCGGCTGTGATCCTGGCCTGAAACTGGCTGGCGAGACGGACCACATCTCTGCCGGAGCGGAGATGAAGGCCGCGCGGGTCGCTGACTGTAACCACGACGCTTTTGGACGGCTGAGGCGGCGTCTCCGGTTGCGCGGGGCGGCCATCAGGCAGAGGGGAGCGGGCGTTGTTGCGCAACCCACTCTCCTGGTGCTGTTGATTATCCTCAAGCCTTTCCTCTTGAGGTCCTGCCTGTGAAGGTCGATTCTCCATCTCAGAGTTCCAATACTGCGATCGTTCGATTTGCTCAGCCAGCGCGGGCAAGCTTCGGCGCTGAGAGCGCGGCCTCGGCGACGGCGTTCACCGCCTGCAGAGGCTCACCCAGGCTGGCGTGAAGCGCGGCGACGATGGCGCCTTCCACCAGGGGCGCATTGCTCAGGAGACATTTCTGCCGCCGATGTTCGGGCAGCATTTCGAGAGCCAATTCGGCCGACATGACAGCGCTGCCCAGGTCCATCAACAGGAGTACTCCATCTTCACACCAGACCTCTTCAATGGCGGAGAGTATTTTGAACGCGTCCGTGCCAAGTGTCTTACCGTCATCTGAAAGGCCTCCAGCCTGCCCTATCTCGACCTGACCTCCAGCCATTTGCACGGCCAATTCATGGACGCCCCGGGCAAGTGCGGCACTGTGGGAGACGATCACCAGACTGATCAGGATTGACTCTCCAGAGCAACAGAGACAGAACAGACAGTAACCACAGTTCTCATTCCGCCCAATTGAGCGTGCGTTCTACGGCTTTCTGCCAGCCGGTATAGCCCTGCACGCGATCGGTATCATCGAGCCGCGGCTGCCAGGCTCTGTCTTCCTGCCATTGCGTGCGCAGGGTTACCAGGTCCGGCCAGAAGCCGACAGCCAGGCCGGCCGCGTAGGCGGCGCCGAGGCTGGTTGTTTCGGCGATGCGAGGCCGGATGACGGTGGTTCCCAGGATGTCGGCCTGCATCTGCATGAGCATGTTGTTGACGGTTGCGCCGCCGTCGACCTTGAGCTGTCGCAGGGGCACACCGCTGTCGGCGTTCATGGCATCCAAAACTTCGCGCGTCTGGTAGCAGATGGATTCGAGCGCGGCGCGCACGATGTGGGCGCGGTTGACGTAGCGGGTGAGACCGACGATGACGCCGCGGGCGTCGCTGCGCCAGTGGGGGGCGAACAGCCCGCTGAAGGCGGGTACAAGATAGCAGCCGCCGGTGTCGTCGACGCTCTGGGCGATCTCTTCGGTCTCGGCAGCCGAGCTGATCAGCTGCAACTCGTCGCGCAGCCATTGGACGGTTGCGCCTGCCATGGCGATCGAGCCTTCGAGGGCGTAGACGGGCGCGGATTCGCCCATCTGGTAGCAGACGGTGGTCAGGAGCCCGTTGCGGCTATAGACGATTTCTTCACCGGTGTTCAGGATCATGAAACAGCCGGTCCCGTAGGTGTTCTTGGCTTCGCCCGGGCTGAAACAGGTCTGGCCGACGGTCGCGGCCTGCTGGTCGCCGAGGTTGCCGCAGATGGGAATGGCGGCGCCAAAGGGGCCATCGGCGGCGGTCGTGCCGTAGAAGGCAGGTGCGCTGCTGGGTTGGATCTCCGGCAACATCGAGGGCGGAATCGCGAGAATATCCAGCAGCTCCGGGTCCCAGGAGAGGGTTTCCAGGTCCATCAGCATGGTGCGGCTGGCGTTGGTGGGATCGGTGACATGCACGCGGTCGCCGCCGGTGAGCTGCCAGATGAGCCAACTGTCGACGGTGCCGCAGATCAGGTCACCGGCTTCGGCTCGGGTTTGCGCGCCGTCAACGTTCTCCAGGATCCAGCGGAATTTGGGGCCGGAGAAGTAGGTTGCCAGAGGCAGGCCGGCCTTCTTCTGGAAAGTGTGGGCGTGACCGGCCTCTTCGAGGCGGCGGCAGATGCGGTCGGTGCGAGTGTCCTGCCAGACGATGGCGTTGCAGACGGGCAGCCCGGTGCGGCGGTCCCAGACGACTGCGGTCTCGCGCTGATTGGTGATGCCAATGGCTGCGATCTGTCCGGGCTGGACATCACATTTGGCAAGGGTGGCACGGATCACCGCCTGGGTGCGCTGCCAGATTTCGATTGGATCGTGTTCGACCCAGCCGCTGCGAGGGAAGATCTGTTCGTGTTCCTGCTGTTCAAAACCGACGACGGCGCCCGTTTGATCAAAAAGCATGAAGCGGGTGCTGGTCGTCCCGGAATCGATTGCACCGATCAGCTGAGACATCAGTCAGCACCAGTTATCGTGAGGACCTCGGCGGCGGTCTCGAACAGGAAGTAGGCGCTGGTGGCGCCGGG
>JAPPKT010000658.1 GCA_028819675.1 Caldilineaceae bacterium
GCCGGAACGTTCATGGTAAGAAAATAACAGAGCGGGAAAGTAAAGTCAACGATTCAGGGAGAGAGGGAGCGTCGGTGCTGCCCTTTTTGACTCCGGGCCTGCAGTCGCTGTGCCGCCACAAGGTTTCTGATCGGAATGACGTGAATACAGGCGGGTGCAGGGACTTGGTTGACGATTATTGCCACGCCGACGACGGCCCCGTATATGATCCCCATTTCAAAGGCGGTGGAACTCTCTTTTCCGTGTTGGAATACGCCATTTCGGGATGCTGAAGTGTGCATCGCAGATTTGTGGTGGGAACAGTCTGGCAGGGAATCAGTGCCCGCGGTGGCTGGAACTGTTTACCGTATTTGGGCGAGACGAATGCAGGGGCCGGGCCTGGCCGTACGGTGGAGTCCGTCAGTTGGGGAGGGTGCGAGGGCAGGCACAAGGGCGAGGAGAGAGGGGAGAGGAGAGAGTAGTGAGGAACACCACTTCATTTGCAGGCAATTGGAAAGTAAACTGACCGTGGCTTGGTTTCTTCCAGAAGTATAGGAAAGTTCGCCCCAATATTGGGATGCACCCATGCTGAAAGTGCGCTTTTGACATTCAGGCAACTCTGGTAGAATTCGGCTGTCCGTCAGTGAAATAGCCTATTGTTTTCTACGAAGTGCGCTGGTGGAGCGCGGGCGCCAGCGAGGCTACCGATCTTTCCCCCCGACGGCATTGACCACTGCATAGGAACTTGGCCTGCTCGAATCGACGAGCGCCAGATGAGAGTGTTTGGACGTGCCGAAAGGTAAAGCGTCATGCTCTTGTTCATTGTCAAACGCCTGTTCCTGATGGTCCCTACCCTTGCGGTCATCTCCGTGATCTCCTACATCATCATCGAGTTACCCCCTGGAGATTACGTTTCAACCTACATCAACCAGTTGACTGAGACGGGCGATGTTCCCGACCACGTGATCGAGAATCTGCGCCACCAGTACGGGCTCAACCAGCCCTGGTACGTCCGCTATTGGAAGTGGATGACGCGCTTTGTGCGCGGCGACATGGGCTACTCGCTGGCCTGGCACCAGCCGGTCCGGGACCTGATCGGCGCGCGGCTGCTCTTGTCGATGATGATTTCGTTCCTGTCGCTGATGTTTACGTGGGTAATGGCGTTCCCGATAGGGATCTATTCGGCTGTCAAACAGTACTCATTTGGCGACTACTTCTTTACGTTCACCGGCTTCTTGGGGTTGGCCATCCCCAATTTTCTGCTGGCGCTGATCCTGATGTACCTGGCCCACAAGTATCTGGATACCGGTATTGGCGGCCTGTTCTCGAAGGAATATGACGGCGCGCCGTGGAGCTTCGGCAAGTTCATCGACCTGCTGGAGCATCTGGCCATTCCGATAATCATCATCGGGACAGCGGGGACGGCGGGTACGATACGCGTGATGCGCGCGAATCTGCTGGACGAGCTTCAGAAGCCTTATGTCATGACGGCGCGGGCGAAAGGCTTGCAGTATTGGAAGCTGATCCTGCGTTATCCCGTCCGCCTGGCGCTAAACCCTTTCATCTCAACCGTCGGCTGGGTGCTGCCATCACTGATTGCGGGCGAAACGATCGTGTCGGTGGTGCTGTCCTTGCCAACGGCCGGCCCACTTTTTCTGCAGGCGCTGCTGGAAGAGGATATGTACCTGGCCGGTTCATTCGTCATGCTGGCGGCCAGCCTGACCGTGATCGGCACACTGCTTTCGGACATTCTGTTGGCGGTCATCGATCCCAGAATTCGCTACGAAGGAACGGTTTGATGGGGTGGTGAATGTAGAAGTCTCAGACTGACGGTTACTGAATCTCACTCACAGGAGCGCGACGGCAGCTATGGATACAGAGAAAGCAGACCCCTCTGAAGCTGAGGCGTTGGCCGATCTGTTGCTGGAAGATGTGGATGACGAAGTCGAGGAGGCATACTATCTGGCGCCTCCTCTTGTGCTGACATGGCGCAAGTTCCGCAAGCATAATCTGGCCGTGATTTCGGCAGTTGTACTCCTGATACTCTACCTGCTTGTTCTCTTTGCGGAGTTCATATCTCCGCATTCGCCTCACGAACGTCATGTCGAGTATGCGCAGGCGCCGCCGCAGCGCCTGCGTTTCATTGACAGCGAGGGAAGGTTCCATTTGCAGCCGTTCGTATACGGGACTGAACAGCAGATGGATGAAATGTTCATACGAACTTACCCGCCGATCACAGACGAGATCTATCCTGTGCGGCTTTTTGTGCGCGGCGCCCCGTATAAGATGTGGAACTTCCTGCGGACAGACGTTCACCTGTTCGGCGCGGATCCGGAGGCCCCGCTGTTCCTGCTTGGAACGGATGGGGACGGGCGGGACCTGCTGTCGCGGCTGATCTTCGGCACACGTCTCTCGCTCTCGATTGGACTTCTGGGCGTGGCGCTGAGCTTCCTACTGGGCATCATTATTGGCGGGATATCCGGCTACTTCGGCGGTGTGACGGATACAATCGTCCAGAGGTTTATCGAGATTCTGCGCGCATTTCCCAGCCTTCCCCTGTGGATGGCTCTGAGTGCGGCTTTACCGGCCAACTGGTCGGTGGTGCGCGTCTATTTCTTCATTACATTGATTCTGTCGATTCTGGGCTGGACGGGCATGGCGCGGGTAGTGCGGGGCAAGTTTCTGGCGGTTCGCGAGGAGGCGTTTGTCAAGGCTGCGCGACTGTCCGGGGCCAATACGGCGTGGATCATACGCAGGCATCTCGTGCCCTCCTTCATGAGCCATATCATTGCTGTGGCAACTCTGAGCGTTCCGGGCATGATCATTGGCGAAACGACGCTCAGCTTTCTGGGTGTCGGGCTGCGTTCGCCCGCCATCAGCTGGGGCGTGCTGCTTCAGGACGCCCAGCAGGTCCAGGTGATTGTGCGGCTGCCCTGGATGTTACTGCCCGCCGTGATGGTGGTCATTGCCGTACTCGCTTTCAACTTTGTGGGCGACGGTCTGCGCGATGCGGCTGATCCCTATCTTTAGGCGCTGTTGCGGGAGAGGGATGCATTGACGGGCAACCTGCTCGAAGTCAGGGAACTGAAGACCTACTTCTTCACCGATGAGGGCATCGTCAAAGCGGTCGACGGAGTCAGCTTTGACCTCGCGCGCGGGCAGACGCTGGGCGTGGTGGGTGAAAGCGGCTGCGGAAAGAGCATCACCGCACAATCGATCATGCGAATTGAACCGACGCCTGGCAAGGTGGTTGGCGGTGAGATTCTCTGGCAGCGCCAAGAGAACGGATCGCAGACAGATCTGGTGAAGCTGGAGCAGGACGGCAGCGAGATAAGGGCGATACGCGGCGCCGAGATCGCGATGATCTTCCAGGAGCCGATGAGCTCCTTCAGCATGGTGCATACAGTCGGACAGCAGATCATGGAAGCGGTGCAGCTTCATCAGGATGTGAGCCCGACAGATGCGCGTGACATCGCGGTCGAGATGTTGAGCAAGGTAGGCATTCCCGATCCTCTGCAACGGATCGACGAGTATCCCTTCCGGCTCAGCGGCGGGATGTTGCAGCGCGCCATGATCGCGATGGCCCTCTCCTGCAACCCCAACCTGCTCATCGCGGATGAGCCGACGACTGCGCTGGACGTGACGATCCAGGCCCAGATCCTCGATCTGATGAACCGCTCGCAGGAACAGCTGGGAATGGCCATCATGATCATCACCCACGATCTGAGCGTGGTGGCGGAGATGGCTGACATCGTGGTCGTGATGTATTGGGGGCGCGTGGTTGAGCAGGCTTCGGTCAGGACCATCTTCCGTGCACCCAGACATCCCTATACAGCCGGGCTGCAGCGGTCGATTCCCAAGCTGGGTGATGTCAAGAAGGAGCGGCTCAGTTCGATCAGAGGCGTTGTGCCCGACCCTTTCGCCAACTTGCAGGGCTGCCCCTACCATCCGCGTTGCCCTGACGCCATGAAGGGTGTGTGCGACGAGGGTTCGCCGCCGGCGCTGGTCGAGATCGAATTGGAGCACAATGTGGCCTGTTTTCTCTATCACGAAGAGCGGGTAGAGCCTGCGTAGGGCGGAGCCAGACCAGATGGAAAAAGTCCTCGTAGAATTGGTTGACGTCAAGAAGCATTTTCCCGTCACGCGCGGCGTGTTCAAGAAGGTGATCGGTCACGTCAAGGCGGTCGACGGGGTCAGTTTTGCGATCAGGGCGGGTGAGACGTTCAGCCTGGTGGGGGAGAGCGGCTGCGGGAAGACGACGATTGGGAATCTGATCGTGAGGGCATTGCCGCCCAGCAGCGGCGAAATCCTGTTCCGGCACAACGGCGACCTGGTGGATCTGGCAGGCCTCTCGGAGAAGGAACTTAAATCTCGTGGTATCCGCCGGGCGATGCAGATGATCTTCCAGGATCCCTTCTCCTCGCTGAACCCGCGCATGCGCGTGCTGGACGTGGTGGGCGAGCCGCTCATCGTCAACGAAATCGCCAGAGGTAAGGAGCTGGAAGATCGCGTCAGACAGCTGCTCGGGCAGGTGGGGCTGAAACCGCACTACCTGAAGCGCTATCCGCACGCGTTCAGCGGCGGGCAGCGACAGCGCATCGGTTTGGCCAGAGCCCTGGCGCTCAATCCCAGCCTGATCGTTGCCGATGAACCGGTGTCGGCGCTGGACGTGTCGATCCAGGCGCAGATTCTCAATCTTTTACAGGATTTGCAGGAGTCTTTTCAGCTGACATTTCTCTTCATCTCCCACGATTTGAGCGTCGTCGAGCATATCAGCGACAGGGTGGCGGTCATGTATGTGGGCAAGATTGTGGAACTGGCGGAAACGGAGGCTCTCTTTCGTCAGCCCATGCATCCATACACCGAGGCGCTGCTGTCGGCGGTGCCGCGTTCCGATCCGGATTCAGAAAAGGAGCGAATTCTCCTTTCAGGCGAGGTGGCCGACCCAGCCGATCCTCCGTTGGGCTGTGCCTTCCACCCCCGCTGCCCGTATCAGATTGAACGCTGCGCGAACGAGGAACCGGTCTTGCAGGAGACCGAACCCGGTCACTTTGTCAGTTGCCATCGCACTGAGGAACTGCAGTTGACAGGGGTAGAGCCAGTCCAGTTGGGCTGAGCACCGTTGAAGGAGGTGATGCTTACTGCTCAATCGCGGTCAGCAATCCACCCTGTATCGAAGAGGAGCTGCAAGCATGAAGAAAGAGATCTTTGCCAAGCGTGACATTTCACGGCGTGAGTTTCTGCGCGTTTCCGGTGTGGCCGCAGCTGGCACGGTGCTTGTCGCTTGTGCGGGAGGCGAGCCGGCGGCCCCGGCCGAGGCGCCGGCAGACACAGCTGCAGAAGAAACTGCGCCTGCTGCGATGGAGAGCGCCAGCGGCTTCAAAGAAGCCCCGATGTTGGCCGAAATGGTCGCCAGCGGCGACCTGCCACCGGTGGATGAGCGTCTTCCCATCAATCCGCTGGTACTACCTGTAATCGACGAAATCGGCAAGTATGGCGGCGACATCAACACTGCTGGGCTGCGCCCGCCTCCGTTCAATGGCTACAACCTGGGCAACTTCTCTGGGCAGACACTGGTCTTCTATGCCTGGGGCCTGCGCGGCGAGGTTGGCGAGGTTGTGCCGAATATCGCCGAATCGTTCGAGATCAACGAAGATTCCTCCTACTTCAAGGTCCACCTGCGTGAGGGCCTGAAGTGGTCGGATGGCGAGCCGTATGACGCTGAAGACGCTGCGTTTTACTGGAACAGCGTGCTGCAGAACGAGGAATTGCGCCCTGTCAAGCCTCCGGTCTACCTGAACTCGGACGACAGCCTGATGGAGTTCAACGTCATCGACAATTTCACGATTGAATTTGTCGCGGACACGCCAAAGCCGTGGTTCATGGACCGGCTGGCCTCCTACTGGTCGGGCGGCGATTTCTGCCGGCATCCCGAGCACTACATGACGCAGTTCCACCCGGACTTTGCGGACGAGGACGATCTCAACGGTCTGGTGAGCGATGGCGGCTTCAACAGTTGGAATGAGCTGTTCGGCCACAAGGTCGGGCCTCACAATGTTGAGGGGCAGATCATGAAGCCCTACTTGCAGGGTTTCATCCCGACAAAGGTCGCCCCGGATACGCCACCCTGGATCTGGGAACGCAACCCTTATTTCTGGGCCGTGGACGAAGAAGGCCAGCAGCTACCCTACATCGACCGCATCCTGCACACGCAGGTCAGCAAAGAAGTGCAGGAGTTGCAGGCCCTGACAGGTGACCTGGAGTATGTTTGCTGGCTCGACTTCAAGCTGCTGCCGGACTTTCTACAGGCGGAGGAGGAAGGGAAGTTGCGCGTGGTCAAGTTCTACTTCCCCGGTGACACGATGCTCAACGTCACCTTCAACCTGCATACCGAGGACGAGGCTCAGCGAGCGATCTACGAGGACATTCGCTTCCGCAAGGCGGTCTCACACGCGATCGACCGCGAGGAGATCGACCAGCTGAACTACTTCGGCACGGTCAGCCCGTCGCAGCCGATGCCGCCGCTGGGGTCGCCGACGCGGGCGGCAACGGAGCATCTGGCTACGCTTTACACCGAGTATGACCCGGAGATGGCCAACTCGCTGCTTGACGAGATCGGCCTCGACCAGCGCAACGCCGACGGCTGGCGGCTGCGCCCGGACGGGGAAGAACTGTTCATCAACTTCGTCCACTACGGGTGGACGGACGACACCGAGCTGGTGGTCGATCATCTGCAACAGGTTGGCATTCACGCCACAAACAGTTTCATCGACAGCCGGCTCTTCTGGGAACGGATGCGGGCGATCGACTGGGATGCCCTGACGATTGGTGGAACGCCGACACACCCCTATATTCTGACGGCTCGACGCGGTTTCGTGCCCGACAAGAACGCAGGTCCCTACCCACTGTTCGGCCTCTACCTGGAGACCAACGGCGAAGAGGGACTTGAGCTCACGGGCGGGGCATTACAGAATCAGGAAAGGTGGCTGGCGCTTCAGTCAGAGACCGACCCGGAGAAACAGCTCCAGCTGGTGATCGACATCGTAACCACGGCCCGCGAGGAGCTCTGGAATATCGGCACGACGACCATGTCTCCGATTGTCGGCGTTGTGGACCCGTCGATCAAGAACCTGCCGGATGAGATGTTCCTGGGCTGGGACAACACGATGGCCGATGTGTACCGACCGGAGACTATGTTCTTTGACCGGTAGCCGGCGCGGTAGAGTCGCATTTGCGCCAATTTGAAATAGAACGCAGCAGGAGGTCTTTCGGGGCCTCCTGCTTCTTATAAGGGGCTTGATCGGGCTATGTCTGAAACATCGCAGAACATTGGAGGGGCCGGGCCTCCTGAGGAGCAGGGGGATGCCGGGCAGTTGTTCTACCCGCTCATCAATGGAGCAGTTGACAACTGGCTTCTGGCGGGTCCCCACGCCACGCCGCTAACCAGACCGGCACCGCCCACGGGAATCGGGGTGAGCATTCATGCGAAAGATGCGCAGGATCGCTTTTCTTCGATGCTAGGCGCCGCCCGAAGAGCGCACTCATTTCTTCCTTATTCGCGTTCGGCCTCAGCGCGGCCCGTCGTGGCGAACGATCCGGGGATTTTTGCGAGGTGGAGAGAAGACGCTTGCGGCGCGCCGGCGGAGAGGGACAGTTTTCAGCTTGGCGAAAGTATGCTGACCTGGCGAACCTACCGCTGTCTTGCCGACCACTTTATCGACCTGGGGGATTTCTACCCGACCTGGCATTACGTGCAGGCATGGGCCTGCGCCGAACTGGTTTGTCCAAGAGCGCAGAGAGCAGAGTTCGTGGTAAAAGTCTGCGGTGCGGCGGCGATCTGGCTGAACGGGGAGCAACTGTTGCTGCAGGAAAGGCCCGGGCATAGCCGTCTCTTGACCCTTGAAGTTCAGCTTGTGGCGGGCCATAACCAGGTTTTGGCCCGTCTTGACACGGTGGCCAAGGGCGACTCGCCCCAGCGGTTCGGGCTGTCGATGGCCGGTGAGCCTGAAGAAGGCTGGTCGGTGTGCCTGCCGACCCGGATTGCGGCGCTGGACCGGCGTCGGAAGTTTGAACGGTTCTTCGAAGATGCCTGGCTGGACCGTTATCTGTACACTGCCGAGGACAACGTGGAGGTTTGCTGGCCCGATGCGTTCGACAGGCCGGAAAGCACATCGGATAGTGACATGGAGTTGCGCTTGCAGACCCCCAAAGGGCGCATATACATGATGGCGCGATCGCCATTTCCCAAGAGCGGGGAGGCCGGCGCCAGGGTGGACATGGGCACGGCAAGGCGTGCACCGGAGGGGCCTTGTGAACTGCAGCTCAGGCCGGGTCCGGAGGAGTACGCCATCGGCGGAATGCGGATGCACCGGAGGCTTCACTTGCACGTCAGTAAGAACAGCTTTTCGGACCAGCCGGCAGAGCCTGGCGCCTATGCGCAGCGCAGAATCGAAGCCCTACTTGACGCCACGCGGAGGCAGGGCAATCTTTTCTGCGAGATTGCCAGGATGGCGCTGGGGCGATGGCCACAGGTCAGAGTCGCGGAAGTGCAGCAGGCTGTCACCAACCTGATGGAGGACGCGGCAGACGGCGCGTGCACGGTCGTCGGTCTGCTGGGTATGCTGGCGCGATACGGCGAGAACAGTTCATTTCCGGTCGAGTTCACGAGGACCTTGAAGGAGAAGGCGTGCCGATTTCCATACTGGGCGGAAGGAGAGCGCTGCAGGGAGACAGGAGACTGGGGCGAGAGCGAGCAGATCCTCTACTTCGCGGCGCAGGTCCTGGCCGGGCAGCTCTTTCCCGAGCGAGAATTCGGTTCCAGCGGTGCGACGGGTCTTCAGTTTGGCGAGGAAGGGGAGCGCAGCGCGGCAGCATGGTGCCAGGACAGGGGCAGGTATGGCTTTGCGGAGTGGGACTCAAGCGGGATGGTTGAGGCCAACGTGGTTGCCCTGATCCATCTGGTTGACTTCGCGGAGAGCGATGAGGTGCGCGAGCTGGCTGCGATCGTCCTGGACAAGATCTTTCTCGGCATGGCCCTGAATTCCTTGCGCGGCGCATACGGTTCCACGCAGGGAATGGCCGACAGTCTTTCGGTTCGCAGTGCACGCATCGCGCCTTCCTCCGGCATTTCGCGCATGCTGTGGGGCATGGGCGCTTTCAATGAGCACGTAATGGGCAGCGTCAGCCTGGCCTGTTCGGACATCTATTTGCTGCCGCCGATCATTGGAGCAATCGCTGCCGACCGGCCGGAAGCAGTGCTGAATCGGGAGCGGCACAGCGCCGCGCCTTCGGCCGGCGGAGAACGGGAACCTGCGTCGTGGGAGGTGAACAAAGTAACCTACAGGACCCCTGATGGGATGCTCTGCTCTGCGCAGGATTACCGGCCTGGAGAACCGGGGGGGCGGGAGCACATTTGGCAGGCAACCCTGGGGCCGGAGTCGGTGGTCTTTGTCAACCAGCCGGCCTGTCTGAGCGAAGTCGAGGCGCATCGACCGAACTGCTGGCGCGGGAACGGGAGGTTGCCGCGCGTCGCGCAGTGGCGGGACGTGCTTGTCGCCGTGTACAACTTTTCCAACGTTGACGGCGTTGCAGACCTCACGCACGCCTACTTTCCGGTTCATGCGTTTGACGAACATCGTTTGCAGGCGGGCTGGGCGTTTGCGCGCAAGGGTGACGGCTACCTGGCGTTGACGGCGGCAGAGGGACTGACCCTGACCGAGCGCGGGGAGCAGGCCTACCGGGAGCTGCGCTCTTATGGCCGGGAAAACATTTGGCTGTGCCAACTTGGGCGGCGGGCTGAGGACGGAGATTTCGCCGACTTTCAGGCACGTGCCCTGGCGCTAAATGTGGAATTCGCGCCGTTGGCCGTCAGATTCGCAACCGTGCGTGATGAAACGCTATCGTTCGGGTGGACGGGGCCGCTGTGTGTTAACGGCAGGGAAGAGGCGATTGGCGGATTCAGACAGTTCGAGAATCCTTACTGTACGGTTGACCTGGGCGCATCGCAGATGGAGTTGATCCATGGGGAGGACGCGTTGCGGCTGCACTTTGTATGATGAAGACCATGTCCCGACAGATGCGAAGCAGGTTTTGGCGGCCAAAAGGAAACCCCCGTGTCCCAACAGGAAAGGCTCAGGATACTGGGGTTTTCCTCATACTGGCGACAGAATCAGTGCGGTCGCCCGCTACTTCTCTGCAATCATCGAGATAACGCCAGTTTGATAGCCGATGACGTAGACGTTGCCTGCCTGGTCTTCGCCGATGGCGCTGATGGGAACGGAGGAGTTGATGAGGAGCGGGCTTTGCCACTTATCCTGGGGACCACCTCTCAATCCCCAAATCTGCCCGCGACAGAAATCGGCGAAGAGGAAAACACCCTGCAGGCTGGGTATGCCGGGCCCGCGATAGACGGCGCCGCCCACGATTGCGCACCCCACTTCGTGGTTGTATTCGGACACGGGGGGAACCTGGCCTTCGGCGCTGCATATCCAGTGTTCGATTTCACAGGGTTCGCCTTTGACGCAGCCCCACTGTTCGAAACAGATACTGCCTTCAGTGATGCGCCAGCCGTAGTTTTCGCCCCCTGTGCTGGCTGCGGGCTGATAGTTCACTTCTTCGATGGTGATATTGCCGACGTCGGGGATGTAGAGATCGCCTGTCTGCCTGTCAAACGCGAATCCCCAGGGATTGCGCAAGCCGTAGGCCCAGATCTCGTCGCGATAGCCTTCGACTTGCGTGAATGGGTTGCTAGCGGGGATGGCGTAAGGCTTCACGCCGGACTCGACATCGATGCGCAGAATGGTGCCCAACAGTATGGTGGGGTCCTGCCCGCGATTGTCGGGGTCGTTGAACGCGGGTGCACCGCCATCGCCGCTGCCGATGTAGAGGTAGCCGTCCCGGGGACCGAAGAGAAGGCGTCCGCCATTGTGCGTGTTGTGCGGTTGCTCGATGGTGAGCACTATTTCCTCGCTGGTCGGATCGGCTTGATCGGGAACAGCGGTCGTTTTGTAGCGGCTGATGACTGTATGGCCCTCGCCATTGGTATAACTGACATAGAAGTGCTGTTTGGCGCTATAGTCCGGCGGAAAGGCTACGTCCAAGAGTCCCCGCTCTCCGCAGCAGCTTACCCTCTCCGAGATGTCCAGGAACGGCGTTTCATCCACAGACCAGGTTGCGCCACCGTTGGACGTCGGGCCTCTCCTGACAATGCGGATGCGTCCCGCCTGTTCGATCACGAAGAGACGGCCGCTGTCATCGCCGGCATGTCTAAGCTGCACAGGCAGGTCCAGCCCGTCGGCGATTGGAACGAGTTTGAAGGCAGGCGGGGGAACAGTATCAGAGGGGTCGCCGAATACGCGGATTTCGCGCCATGCGACCCAACTGGGACTCTGGATGGTGCGAACGTAGACTTCGTTTATGCTGCGAGGCGGATCAATTGTTACAGCGAGGGTCTGCCCATCTTCGGTATGTTGGTTGATGAGCCGCGCGTACAGGGTGCGCGTGCCCGAGCCGTCTCCCAACCAGAGCTCATGCGAGGTTGGACCGGGCGGCGTCTGGGCGATGACCATCTCGACTTTGTTGACGAGGTACTGGCCATCAAGTGCAATCTGAATCCATCCCAGCGGAATGCGTCCCGAATTCCAGAGTGATTCGAGATCGCCATCGACTGCCAGTTGTGCGGTCTCTTGCCCTGACGAGGGGACTACCTCCCCTGAGGCTGCCACGTTATTGGACGGAAGCGGCGTTGGGGTAGGGTCCGCCGACGCGGCGGTCGGTGTGCTTGTTGCGGCGTTGAGGGCAGCGGCGGTGGGCGAGGCAGCCGCCGCGGTTACGGTAGGTTGGGTCGGCGCGGGGTCTGGCGCACAGGAGGCGACCATCAATAACGCCAGCAGTCCAAATGCCGCAATGCAGCAGTTCTTCATCAGTATTTCACTCGCTGGGTGGGGGTGGGATCCTCGTACCGATTCTGGTAGAAGGATTCTGCCGGGTTATCTCAGAGGTTAACTGGTTCAGTTCCTTATTGGACTCAGTGCTCGATCCGCGGCGCCCTATCCAGAAGGCCCGGATGTGCCTGCATGTTAGATAGGGCGACGGAAAGAGTCGGTGAGGACAGGTTGTGACCGCCGTCAGCAGCCGAAGGCATCAGGCAACAACGCGCGCACGGTCGTGCTGCGGAAGTTGCCGGCTGCATCGCTGATATAGACATCCATCTCTGCCCCAAGCTCGCACATCACCTGTCGGCAGAGGCCGCATGGTGAGCCGCCGTCCACCGTAACGACGGCGATCGCACTGAATTCGCGTTTTCCCTGGGCGACGGCAGACGTGAGTGCGACCCTTTCGGCGCAGATCGTTCCCCCATAGGAGGCGTTCTCGACGTTACATCCCGGTATGATTTCGCCGTCTGCCGTTAATACGGCGGCGCCGACGAAGTAGTTGCTGTAGGGTGCATGGGCCTGTCTGCGGGCGGACTGTGCCGCTGCAACCAGCTGTTGCGGGGATACCGTCGGGGTCACGATAGTGTCCTTTTTCTGGGCGGCCTCTTTGCGCAGGAGGCGTATAGCATATTGTCAGGCGGCCGATTGAAGGTAACCGGAGCCTGTCGAGTCCTCGGTCTGCTCCTCGACGCCGGGCTGGCTCAAGGTCTGGGCCTCGTTCTCTGCGCTGTGAAGCGGTTCGACGCGCACCTGTTCGATACGGCGGGAATCTACGGACATGACGGTGAAACGCCAGTCATGGAACTGTATGCTTTCGCCCTGCTCGGGAACGCGTCCAAGCTGGCTGTAGATGAAGCCGCCCAAGGTGTCGATATTTTCGGGGCCGGCGGAGAGGTCGACGTCGATAAGCCGGGACACTTCGTCAATATCGTAACGGGCGTTGAAGACGTAGATTTCGGGGGCCAGCTCTTTGAGCTGGGGCTCTTCGGAGTCGTACTCGTCCTGGATTTCGCCAACGATCTCTTCGAGCAGGTCTTCGATGGTAACGAGGCCGGCCGTACCGCCGTATTCGTCGACGGCCAAGGCCATGTGGATGCGGTGGGCCTGCATTTCTTCGAACAGTTCGTCGAGTTTCTTGCTCTGGGGCACGAAGTAGGCCTGGCGAAGCAGTTGACGAACGGAGATGTCCTGGCTTCCATCGCGCAGGCAGAGCAGGAGATCCTTGGCATAGAGTACGCCGAGCAGATGGTCGATGCTGTCTTCAAAGACGGGAATGCGGCTGTGTCCGTTGCCGATAATCAGATCGAGCGCTTCACTGAGGGGGGAATTCACCTCTACGGCCACCATATCGAGCCGAGGCACCATGATCTCGCGCACGGTCGTCTCGCCGAATTCAAAGATGCCGGCGATCATCTGCTTCTCGTCTTCTTCGATCACGCCCTCGCCTTCGCCCACATGGATAAGGAAGCGGAGGCCGTCCTCACTCAGGAAAACGCTTTCGGGAGTCACTTCGTCTTCGTCGCCGCGGGCGTAGGCAGCCAGGCGACGCAGGGGGAAGGAAAGCGGTGACAGCAGCGCAGCCAGGAGATTGACGACACGGGCGATCGAGAGAGCGACCGAGTCCGGCTGGCGCAGAGCCCAGCCCCGGCTGAAGACCTGAACGGCGAGAAGGAGGAGCCAGACGAGGGCGACGGCGGCGCTGACCCCGACAGTGGACCACTGCAGGGTCATGGCCAGGCAGACGGCCATCGAACTGGCAGCGATGTAGGCAAGGCTTTTGAGTATCAGGAGGGTGGAGAGAAAGCGGGCCGGGTCGGAGAGCATTTGGTCGATCAGCTTTGCCCGCTGATTGCCGCTGGCGAGAAGCTCTCGCATACGGCTTCTGGATGCTGCCGACAGCGATACTTCTGCGGCAGAGACAAAGCCAATCGTCAGTAATGGCAGCAGTTGCGCCGCGATCAGCCATGCAGGTTCCACTTCCACTGGAGACTCCTTTTGTTACGTTGCTTTGCGCTGCGCCGGGCATGGCGCAGGCGGATTGACGGCAGAGATCCGTCCCAAGTGCTGGTGTGTCAGTTTATTTTTCGTCGGCTTGACCGGTGTTATTCATTCGATTCAGGCTGTCTGGCGGGCACGCCGTATACGAGCGTGTCTTCGTCGACGTCCCGCGTTACGACGGAGCCGGCGCCGGTGCGGGCGCGGGCGCCGAGGGTAACGGGGGCAACCAGGAGCGTATCGCTGCCGAGGAAGACGTCATCGCCGAGAACTGTGCGGTTTTTTGAGACGCCGTCGAAGTTACAGGTGATGGTGCCGGCGCCGACATTTACGTTTTCGCCAACGGTGGCATCGCCAATGTAGCTGAAATGACCCATTTTGACGCCTTTGCCGAGGCGGCTGTTCTTCACTTCGCCGAAGTTCCCCATATGTACGTCTTCGCCAAGATGGGCGCCGGGCCGCAGATGGCCGAAGGGGCCGACTTCGCTGCCCCGGTCCATTCTGGCCTGCTCGATGACGCTGTACTCGACGCGGCAGGCATCCCCGATTGCACTGTCGACGATGCGGCTGTTCGGTCCGATGCAGCAGCCGGCGCCGACAGAGGTGGCGCCCTGCAGGTGGGTGCCGGGAAGGATGGTCGAGTCCTGGCCGATGGTTACGCTGGCGTCGATATAGGTGGATGCGGGATCGACGATGGTCACGCCGGCGAGCATGTGTTCGGTGTTGATGCGCCGGCGCAGGGCGTGTGCGGCGACGGCCATCTGGCTGCGGTCGTTGATGCCGAGTGTTTCTTCCGGCGCGGCTGCGACGGTCTCGACGTTCCGGCCCTGTTCGACAGCGATTGCGAGCATATCGGTCAGATAGAGTTCGCCGCTGGCGCTGGGCGTCAGGAGGGAGATGTTCTCCCAGAGCCACTGGGCGTTGAAGCAGTAGACACCGGGGTTGAGCTCGCGAATCGCGAGCTGTTCGGGGGTGCAGTCGACCTCTTCGACGATTGCGCGGACGGAGCCGTTCGGGTTGCGGACGATGCGACCGAACCCCTGGGCATCTGTACGCTCGACCGTCAGGAGGGAGAGTGCTGCTGGCCGGTTCTGCCGATGTGCGCTGCCGGCGCGAAGCTGGGTCAACCGTTTGAGCGTTTCGGGCCGCAGAAGTGGCATATCGGCGTAGAGGACGAGGACCCGGTCGGCGCGTTGATAGAGGCGTTCTTTTGCCTGCATCAGGGCATGTCCTGTGCCGAGGAGCTCCTTCTGCACGCTGTAGTCGACGCGCTCGCCGAGGTAGTCCTGCACCTGTTTTCTTGCATGGCCGACGACAACAACCGGCCGCAGATCGGAGAGCCCTTCCACCGCGCGCAGAGACCACTCGATCAGAGGCCGTCCGGCCAGAGGATGCAGGGATTTGGGCAGGGTCGATTTCATGCGGGTGCCGTGCCCGGCAGCCAGGATGACGGCGGCAA